>NZ_AUKG01000005.1 GCF_000424625.1 Conexibacter woesei Iso977N | reverse complement strand
GTGAGCCAGCGGAGCTCGGTGAACTCGTCGAGGGCGGCGTCGCCGCCGAAGCGGCCCCAGCCGGAGTGCTTGACGCCGCCGAAGGGCATCTGGGGTTCGTCGTGGACGGTGGCGCCGTTGATGTGGCAGATGCCGGACTGGATCCGCCGGGCGACCGCCTCCGCGCTCGCCGGGTCGCCGAAGACCGCGGCGGCGAGGCCGTACTCGGTGTCGTTGGCGACGCGGACGGCTTCGTCGGCGCCGTCGACCTCGATGACCGTGACGATCGGGCCGAAGGACTCCTCGGCGTAGATCCGCATCTCCGGCGTGACGCCGGCGACGATCGTGGGGGTGAGGAGCAGGCCGTCGGCCTGGCCGCCGGTCAGCACCTCGGCGCCCTTGGCCTTGGCGTCTTCGAGCAACTCCGCCACACGGTCGGCGGCGGCCTGGTTGACGACCGGCCCGATCATCGTGCCCTGGTCGCGGGGGTCGCCGACGACGAGGCCCTCGGCCTTGGCCACCAACTTGCTTTTGAGGTCGTCGGCGACGGCCTGGTCGACGACGATCCGCTCGGTGCTCATGCAGATCTGGCCGGAGTTCATGAACGCGCCGAAGTTGGCCGCGGCCGCGGCTTCGTCGAGATCGGCGTCGGGCAACACGACGAACGGCGCCTTGCCACCGAGCTCCAACAACGTGCGCTTCAGCTGGGTCGCGGCCTTCTCGGCGATGATCCGCCCGACCTTCGTGGAGCCGGTGAAGTTGATGCGCTTGACCGCGGGGTGCTCGATCAACGCGGCCACCACCTCGGCAGCGTCCTCGGGCTGGTTGGTGATCAAGTTGATGACCCCGGCCGGAACGCCCGCGTCGTTGATCGCGGCGGCGATGGCGGCGTGCGTGCGCGGGCACTCCTCGCTCGCCTTCAGCACCACCGTGTTGCCGAACGCCAGCGGCGTCGCGACCGCGCGCGTGGCGAGGATGATCGGCGCGTTCCACGGCGCGATGCCGACGACCACGCCGACGGCCTGCCGCACCGCCCGCGCGTTCAGCCCCGGGACGTGGGACTCGATCGCCACTTCCTCATCGACCTGCCCGGCCAACGACGCGGCATGCCGCAGCATCCCCGCGGCCAGACCGCAGTTGAACATGCCCCACCCGAAGGTCGCGCCACACTCGGCGGTCATCGTCGATGCGATGTCGGGCGCACGCTCGTCGAGGAGCTCCGCCGCGCGGCCCAGGAACCCCGCGCGCTCCTCCGCGGCGAGGGCGGACCAGGCGGGGAAGGCGCGGTCGGCGGCCTCCGCCGCACGCGCAGCATCCGCGACCGACGCGGCAGCCGCCTCGGTCACCGCCTCACCCGTGAACGGGTCGGCCTTGCCGAACGTCCGGCCGCCCTCCGCTCCGACCCACTCCCCGCCGATCAACAGCGGCTGTTCCACGATGACCTCAGACATGGTGGCGACGATCGCAAGTATCAGGCAAACTGTCAACCATGAGCGACGACCTGTCCTGGCCCCTGCGCCGCGCCGCCCGACTGTTCCCCACCAAGCCGGCGGTGGTCGACGCCGCCGGCGGCACGACCGTCACCTACGCCGAGCTGGCGGCGCGCGTCGCGCAGCTCGGCGCCGCGCTGGCCGCGGTCCCGGACGGCGGCCGCGTCGGCGTCCTGGCCGCGAACTCGCTCACGCACCTCGAGCTGTTCCTCGGCGTCCCGAGCGCCGGCCGCGTCGTCGTCTCGCTCAACACCCGCCTCGCCGCCGAGGAGCTGACCGCGCTGGCGAAGGACGCCCGTCTCTCCCTGCTCGTCGCCGACGACGCCAACGCCGAGACCGCCCGCGCCATCGCGGACGCCGCCGGCTGCCCGCTGCTCATGGTCGGCGCCGAGTACGACGCGTGGCGCGAAGCCGCGACCGCCGTCGCGCCCGCAGCGGCGGCGGCTCCGGAGACCGGCGCGCTCGCCGCGATCTCCTACACCGGCGGCACCACCGGGCGGCCGAAGGGCGTCATGCTCAGCCACGGCAACCTGCTCGCCAACGCGCGCCACAACATCATGGCGACAGGGCACGGGGCGGAGGATCGGTGGCTGCACGTCTGCCCGATGTTCCACGTCGCGGGGACGGCGAACGTCGTCGCGGCGACGTGGGCCGGCGCCTACCAGGTCGTCCTGCCGCGCTTCGACGCCGCCGTGGTCCTGGCCGCGATCGAGTCCTACAACATCACCCACCTCGTCCTGGTCCCGACCATGTTGGGGATGTTGCTCGACCACCCCAACCTGGACACCGCGGACCTCTCCAGCCTCGGCCACGTCCAGTACGCGGCCTCGCCGATCACGCCCGAGCTGCAGCGCCGCGTCCTGCAGCGCTTCCCGGACATCGACGTCGCGCAGTTCTACGGGATGACCGAGGCCGCGCCGACCGTCACGACCTGCACGCCCGCCGACCACCGCCGCGCCGACGGCGCGCGTCTGGCCTCGATGGGCGCGCCGGTGATCGGCGTCGAGGTCGAGGTCCGCGACCCGGACACGACCCAACCCCTACAACCTGGTGAGATCGGCGAGGTCTGGGTCCGCGGCCCCAACGTCATGTTGGGGTATTGGGAGCAACCGGAGGCCACGCAGGCCGCGCTGACCCCCGACCGCTGGTACCGCACCGGCGACGCCGCCTACGCCGACGCCGACGGCTACCTGTTCCTGGTCGACCGGCTCAAGGACATGATCATCTCGGGCGGCGAGAACGTGTACTCGGTCGAGGTCGAGGCGGTCCTGGCCGAGCATCCGGCGGTCGCCGAGGCCGCGGTCTACGGCGTCCCGCACGCGCGCTGGGGCGAGGCGGTCCACGCGACGGTCGCCGTCACCGACCCCGCGATCACTGCCGACGACCTGATCGCCCACTGCCGCGAGCGGATCGCCGGCTTCAAGGTCCCACGCGCCCTGGACCTGACGACCGAGCCGCTGCCGAAGTCCGGCGCGGGCAAGCTGCTGAAGAACCGGCTGCGCGATCCGCACTGGGCCGGACGCGAGCGCAATATCAGTTGAACTGATACTCTGGGGAGACCATGAGCGAGCAAGAGTGGGAGACGGTCCGGACCACGGTCGCGGACGGCATCGGGTGGCTGGAGTTCAACCGCCCCGACAAGCGCAACGCGATGAGCCCGCAGCTCAACGTCGACATGGCCGAGGCGCTGCACGCACTCGACCGTGACGACGCGTGCGGCGTCGTGGTGCTGACCGGCGCCGGCGACGCGTGGTCGGCGGGCATGGACCTCAAGGAGTACTTCCGCGAGGTCGACGGCGGCCCGCTCTGGCGCCAGCGCGAGGTCCGCGAGCAGTCGCAGACCTGGCAGTTCCGGATCCTGCGCCACTTCTCCAAGCCCACGATCGCCATGGTCAACGGCTGGTGCTTCGGCGGCGCGTTCATCCCGCTCGTCTCCTGCGACCTGGCGATCGCCGCCGACGAGGCGACGTTCGGCCTCAGCGAGATCAACTGGGGCATCCCGCCCGGCGGCATGGTCTCCCGCTGCCTGGCCGACACCGTCGGCAGCCGTCAGGCGTTGTGGTACATCATGACCGGCGAGACGTTCGACGGCCGGCGCGCCGCCGAGATGAACCTGGTCAACAAGTCGGTCCCGCTGGACCAGCTGCGCGACGAGACCGTCACGCTCGCCAAGACGTTGTTGGACAAGAACCCGGTCGTCATGGACGCCGCCAAGAACGGCTACAAGCATGCCGCCGAGATGTCGTGGGAGGGCGCGCTCGACTACCTGTACGCCAAGCTCGAGCAGTCCCAGTTCAACGACCGCTCCAAGGGTCGCGAAGAGGGGCTGAAGCAGTTCCTCGACGACAAGGCGATCCGCCCCGGCCTGCAGGCCTACAACAAGGGCTAGCGCGCGGGCGCGAGCGTCACGCGCAGCGGGCCGGACGGGAACGCGGTGACGGTGTAGCTCTGGCGCCAGTCGCCGCGGCCCGCGTCCGGCAGCGGGTCGAGCGCGGCCGAGCCGGGGACGGTGATGCCGCCGGGCGCGGTCAGCGTCACGCGGGCGCCGGTGAAGCGGTGCACGAGCTTCATGTACCCCGTGTCGTCCTGGACCGACAGCCACACGCGGCCACCACCCGGCAGCGCGCGGGTCGCGGGCGCCAGGACGTACGGGCCGCCGACGTCGTTGACCACGACGCCGCCCGCGGTCGTCGCCCGGATCCGGACCACGTGCAGCGTCCGGTCGCGGAACAGCCCGACGATCGCCGCGCGCAGCGCCGCCGCGTCGCCGGCCCGGACCGCCGCGACCAGCGCGCGGTCGTGCGCGACGACGCGCGCCACGCGGGCCGTCGCCGCGCCGCCCGCCTCGCTCGCGTACAGCCGCTGCGCGACCGCCACGGTCGTCAGCGCGCGCGTCTGCCGCGCGGTCGCGCCGCACTCGGTCGCGCGCGGCGGGTCGTACTGCATCGCGACCGTCACCGCGCCGCGCGGGAACGCGACGCCGCGCACGACGCCGCTGGCCGCGCCGGCCTCCGCCGCGCGGTGGACGCCCGGCAGGACCGCGACCCGCGCGCCGGTCACCGCGCCGATCTCGCCCGCGATCGCCGCGTCGGACGCGACCGCCAGCCGGTAGGTCCCGGCAACGCGCCCGTCCGGCGCCAGGATCGTCCCGGTCACCGGCCCCAGCGCGCGCGTCGTCCCGTGCTGCGCGAGCACGCGCCCGCGCGCGTCGCGGATCGTCAGCCGCCGCACCTGGTTCTTCAACAACGGCGCCAGCGCGCGGCGCGTCGCCCGCGCGTCGCCGGCCACGACCGCGCGCGACAGCAGCAGCGACCGCGCGAAGCGCCGCCGCACCGCCACGACGTTGCGCCCGCCCGCGGCCTGCGCGTAGATCCGCGCGGCCACGCCGGTCAGCGTCGCGTCGGCGATCCGGGCGCACGACGGCGCGGGGACGGACGCATCGCTGCGCGCGCCGCCGCAGCCGGCGACGGCCACGATCATCGTCAGACCGGCGGCGAGGAGGCGCAGCATGCCGGGAACCTCGCGCGCCGCGCTCAGATCGACCTCAACAGATCATGTGCAACGTGTTGGGCTCTCACCCGCCGCGAGTGACCGGCGCTCACCCGCCGCGGCTCTACGGTCACCGCCACGATGAGCGCCGCTGCCATGCCGCCACCACCGATCGCCGTCACCGCGCCGCCCTCCGGCGGGCCGCCACGCTGGCTGGCCGCCGTCCTCGGCGTCCTGACGATCCTCGTCGGGATCGCCGCGCTGGTCTGGCCGGGGCCGACGCTGCTGGCGATCGGCTTCCTGTTCGGGATCTACCTCGCGGTCTGGGGGATCGGCCTGCTCGTCCGCGGCGTCGGCGGCCACGACGTCTCGGTCGGCCTGCGGATCCTCGACATCTTCCTCGGCGTCTTCGCCGTCCTGGCCGGCATCGCCCTGATGGTCCGGCCGGGCGCGTCGGTGCTGACGGTCGCCTGGATCCTCGGCTTCTGGTTCGTGCTCGCCGGCGTGATGCAGCTCGTGCGCGGGTTCGTCGAGGCCGAGGGGCGCTGGTGGAACCTGATCTGGGGCATCGTCGGGATCGTCGCCGGGTTCATCATCTTGGACTCGCCGGAGATCGGGATCGCGACGCTCGTCTGGATCGTCTCGATCGGCCTCATCGTCCAGGGCTTCCTGGAGCTGGCGCTGGTCTTCGCTCCGCGCGGCGGCGGGAGCGTGGCGTGATGCGCGCCCGGACGACCGTCGCCGCCGCGCTCGCCGCGCTGCTGCTCGTGTTCGCCGCCGGCTGCGGCAGCTCGCCCGAGGACAACGCGCACGACTCCGGCAAGAAGGTCGGCGAGGCGCTGCGCCAGATCGCCGACGCCGACTCGGTCGACAGCGTGCAGGCCGGGGTCGCGGACCTCAGGAAGGCGGTCGGCGACGTCAGCGACGACGTCTCGTCACGCGTCAGGAGCCAGGCGCGCGTCCAGCAGGACACGCTCAACGGAGCGATCGGGGCCTTCAAGCAGTCGGTCACCGCGACCGATCCGGATGCCAAGGCGGCGGCGAAGTCCGAGCTGCAGGGCCAGATCCAGGACCTGCGCACGCAGGCCTCGAGCAGCGCCAACACGCGCGACTCGGTGACCAACGCGTTCTGGGACGGCGTGAAGGACGGCTACGACGATCAGTAGCAGCCGTCCCGCACGCGCGTCGTCAGCGGGCTAGCAGTAGGCCAGCGTCTTCTTGACGGTCTGCGACTGGCCGTCGTCGGTCGTGAACTGGACCGAGAAGTCGCGCTTGCCGTCCTTGCAGCCGGTCGACTCCAGGAAGCCGACCTTCTTGCCCTTCACGGTCTTCGTGATCCTCGAGATCGTCGCCTTGGCGTCGACGACCGGCAGGTCGAGGCCGACCTGGTGGCGCAGCAGGTCCGGGACCGTGAACGTCAGGCCGCCGGTCGTGCCGCTCTGGGTCCACCTGGCCGGGACCGTCTGGGCGATCGGGACCGGGCAGCCGCCCTCGGTCTTGATCCACAGCGCGGCCTTGCCGCCACCCGAGTTGTAGATCTTGAACGGCAGGGTGCAGGTCTGGGCGTCGGAGGCCGGCTGGCCGGTCGAGCCGATCAGCGCCTTCAGCGTGCCGCTGCCGACCTTGGAGGCCGCGGGGCAGCTCGCGTCGGAGGCGGCCGCGTCCATCTTGGCGGCCGCGCAGCTCGGGACGATCTTCCAGTTCACACGACCGCCCTCGACCTTGATCGTGTAGGTCTTGACGACCTGCGGGACCGTGGTGCCGGCCGTCAGCTGGAACGCGAACTTCAGGTCCGCCGCCTTCGGCTTGGCCGCCGTGCCGCCGCGGATCGACGTGCCGCCGGTGACGTTGTACTGGTTGGGCGCGGTGGACTGCGCGTACGCGGCCGACGCCAGCGCGACCGTGGCGAAACCGGCCGCGGCCAGCAGCTTCTTGCTCTGCATCAGAGGAGCCTCTCCTGCTTCTTCTGTCGATGACGGCGGGCGCGTGGGGCACCCGTCGTCTGGGGAACGCGGAAGTACATCAGACCCGGCGCGGGAGTGGGTCACACCCGTCCCGCTTGCGGCAGGATCCTGACGGCGGGCCGCGTTACGCCAGGATCAGGTCGGCGTAGCCGTCGGCGATGGCGTCGGCGTCGAGGCGGCCGCGGGGCCGGTACCACTGGGCGGTGTGGTTGACCATGCCGAGCAGGGCCGACAGCGTCAGGCGGCGGTCGCCGAGGCGGGTCGGGACGTCCTCCAGGACCTCCTCGACCAGCTCCTCGAAGCGCTTGCGGCTGCGGCGGACCGGCAGCCACTGGTCGCCGTGGTCGATGACGTGGCGCTCCTGCAGGAACACCAGCATGTGGTCGCGGTGGGCGATCACGTGGCGAACCCAGAGGCGGACGAGGTCCCGCAGCCGCTCGGCGGCGTCGTCGCCCGGGTCGTCGAGCAGCTCGCGCGCCTCGACCAGCAGCGGGTCCATGAGCTGGTCGCAGATCGCGATCAGCAGCTGCTCCTTGGACCTGAAGTAGTGGTACAGGCTGCCCGCCGCGATGCCGAGCTCCTCGGCCAATTGAGGCACCGACGTCTGGTCGTACCCGCGCGCCGCGAAGACGCGAGCGGCTTCCTGGACGACCTCCGCCTGGCGGCGGTCGTAGCGCTCGCGCAACGCGGCGCGACGGGGACGGGGCGGCAGGGCCATGGGAGCCGCGGACTCTACCGAATGGACATTCGAAGTTCGAACGATCATTCGGTACGATCCGGCCATGCTGTTCGACCTCGACGACGACACCCAGCTGCTCCAGCGCACGGTCCGCGACTTCGCCACCGGCGAGGTCGCGCCGCAGGCCGAGGAGCTGGACCGCACGAAGGCGTTCCCCTATGACCTGGTCGCCAGGATGGGCGAGCTGGGGTGGATGGGGATCCCGTTCCCGGAGGAGGTCGGCGGCGCGGGCGGCACCGCGCTGCAGTACGCGATCGCCGTCGAGGAGCTGACGCGGATCGACTCGTCGGTGGCGATCACGATGTGCGCGCACACGTCGCTGGGCACGCAGCCGGTCTACCTGTTCGGCAACGACGAGCAGAAGGCGCGGCTGCTGCCGGACCTGTGCGCGGGGCGCAAGCTCGGCGCGTTCGGCCTGACCGAGCCCGAGGCGGGCAGCGATGCCGGCAACGTCAAGACGCGCGCGGAGCTCGACGGCGACGGCTGGGTCGTCAACGGCGCCAAGCAGTTCATCACCAACGCGGGGACGTCGATCTCCGGCCACGTGGCGATCACCGCCCGGACCGGCGACGGCGAGATCTCCAACCTCATCGTCGAGAACGGGACCCCCGGCTACGAGCAGGGCGAGCCGTATCGCAAGATGGGGTGGAACGCGTCGGACACGCGCCCGCTCGTCTTCGAGGACTGCCGCGTGCCGGAGGACAACCTGCTCGGCCCGCGCGGCGCCGGCTTCAAGCAGTTCCTGCACATCCTCGACATCGGCCGGATCGGCGTGGCGGCGATGGGCGTCGGCCTCGCGCAGGGCGCGTTGGACGAGGCCTTGAAGTACGCCAGGGAGCGCAAGGCGTTCGGTCAGTCGATCTCCAAGTTCCAGGCCATCCAGGGCAAGTTGTCCGACATGGCCACGGAGATCGAGGCGGCGCGCCTGCTGACCTACAAGGCCGCGTGGTTGAAGGACCAGGGCCGCAACTTCACGCTGACCGCCGCGCAGGCGAAGCTGAAGACCGGGCGGCTGGCGGTGCGCTGCACCGAGGAGGCCGTGCAGATCCACGGCGGCTACGGGTTCATCGAGGAGTACCCGGTGTGCCGGTTCTACCGCGACGCCAAGATCCTCACGATCGGTGAGGGCACCGACGAGGTCCAGCAGATGGTCATCGCGCGGGCGCTCGGGGCGTAGGGGTTCGTAATGGCATTGCCTTCGTCGGTCCGGATCCGCGAGGTCGGCCCGCGGGACGGGTTCCAGAACGAGCCCGAGGTGATCGCGAGCGCCGACAAGGTGGCGCTGATCGACCTGCTGGCCCGGACGGGCGTGCGGCGCTTGGAGGTCACGTCGTTCGTCCGCGCCGACGTGATCCCGCAGCTGGCCGACGCGAGTGCGGTGCTGGAGGCGATCTCCGTTCCTGATGATGTTGCGGTCACGGTGCTGATCCCCAACGAGCGCGGGTTCGACAACGCGCTGGCGCATCGGGATCGGTTCTCCGAGATCAACTGCTTCATGTCGGCGAGCGAGTCCCACAACAGGGCCAACGTCAACAGGCCGATCGCCGAGTCGCTGGCGGGGCTTCAGCGCGTGATCGGCCGCGGCGTGGCCGAGGGGCTGCGCTGCGAGGCGGTGCTGTCGGTCGCGTTCGGCTGCCCCTACGAGGGCCACGTGCCGCCGGAGCGCGTGTTCGGGATCGCGGAGCAGCTGATCGCGGCGGGGGCGAGCGAGATTGGCTTCGGCGACACGACCGGGATGGCGAACCCGGCGCAGGTGGGGGAGTTCTTCGTGGCGGCGCGCGAGGCGCTCGGCGACGACGTCGAGCTGACCGCGCACTTCCACAACACGCGCGGGCAGGGCCTGGCGAACGTGTACGCGGCGCTGCAGGCGGGATGTCAGTCGTTCGAGTCGTCGTTCGGCGAGCTGGGCGGCTGCCCGGTCCCGGCGGGCGCGACCGGCAACATCGCGACCGAGGACCTGGTGTCGATGTTGGAGGAGATGGGGATCGACACGGGGATCGACCTGGGGTCCTTGCTCGGCGCGGCGCGCGCGGCGCGCGACGTGCTCGGCCGGCCGCTCGGCTCGCACACGCTCGTGGCCGGGCCCGTGGAGTGGAACGATGCGTGAGCTGGCGCCGATCCTGATCGCCAACCGCGGCGAGATCGCGGCGCGGGTCGCGCGGACCGCGCACGGGCTGGGGCTGTCGACGGTGGGCGTGGTGACCGAGGCCGACGCGGGCGCGCTGCACGCCGACGCGACCGACATGGTGGTGTCGATCGGGTCCTACCTCGACATGGACGAGCTGCTGCGTGCCGCGCGGGTCGCGGGCGCGCGGTCGGTGCACCCGGGCTACGGGTTCCTGAGCGAGAACGCCGCCTTCGCGCGCGCCGTCCGCGACGCCGGGCTGGTGTGGATCGGCCCGCCGCCGGAGGCGATCGAGCTGATGGGCGACAAGGGCGCGGCCAAGGAGGCGGCCGCGGCGGCGGGCGTCCCGGTCGTGCCGTCCGGCGACGGCGCGGGCTTCCCGGTCGTCGTCAAGGCGGTCGCGGGCGGGGGCGGCAAGGGCATGCGCGTCGTGCGCGCCGCCGACGAGCTGGAGGCCGCGACGGCCGCCGCGCAGCGCGAGGCGCTGAGCGCCTTCGGCGACGACCGTGTGATCGTCGAGCAGTACCTGGAGCGCCCGCGGCACATCGAGATCCAGGTGCTCGCGGATGGGCACGGCAACGTCGTCCACCTCGGCGAGCGCGAGTGCTCGCTGCAGCGCCGCCACCAGAAGGTCGTGGAGGAGGCGCCGTCGCCGGTCGTCTCGCCGCAGCTGCGCGCCGAGATGGGCGCCGCCGCGGTGGCCCTCGTGCGCGCGTGCGGGTACGAGGGGGCCGGGACGGTCGAGTTCATCGCCACCGGCGACGCCTCGGAGTTCTTCTTCCTGGAGATGAACACGCGGCTGCAGGTCGAGCACCCGGTCACCGAGTTGGTGTACGGGTTGGACCTCGTCGAGCAGCAGCTGCGCGTCGCGGCGGGGGAGGAGCTGACGCTCGAGCAGGACCTGCTGGCGCCGCTCGGCCACGCGGTCGAGGCGCGGCTGTACGCCGAGGACCCGGCCGGCGGCTTCCTGCCCGCGACGGGCGTTGTCAAGGTGCATGCCTTGCCGGACGGCGAAGGCGTACGTGTCGATACGGGCATCCGCGCGGGCAGCGTCGTCGGGACCTCGTACGACCCCATGTTGGCCAAGGTGGTGGCCTACGGCCCGGACCGCGCGACCGCGCTGGACCGGCTGGACCGCGCGCTGGCGCAGTACGCGATCGCGGGCGTGACGACCAACGCCGCGTTCACGCGCGTGCTGATCGGCCGCGACGACGTCCGCGCCGGCGAGCAGGACACCGGGCTGCTGGAGCGCGTCCTCGAACAGCTTGCCCTACCCGCGCCCGGCGACCTGCTCGCCGCCGCCGTCCTGGCCGCCGCCGGGACCGCGCACCCGGCCGGGCCCTGGCGCCGCGCGCTGGAGGACCACGGCGAGGCGCGCGTCGCCGACGGCGTCGTCACCGTCGGCGACCAGCGCTGGGACGGCGCCGCGTTCGCGTGGAGCGGCGACGGCTTCGCCTACGTCACCCTCGACGGCGTCCGGCGTCGGTACGCGATCGCGCTCGAAGGTGAGGACGTGGTCTACGTCTTCCGCGATGGACATCATCTTGCGGTCGCGACCCACCGGCCCGTCCGGTCCGGGGCCGGCGCGCTGGCGGGATCGCTGGAGGCGCCGATGCCCGGGACGATCTGGGCGGTCAACGTCAGCAACGGCGATGCCGTGGAGGAGGGCGACGTCCTGATCGTGTTGGAGTCGATGAAGATGGAGCTGTCGATCACCGCGCCCACCGCGGGCGTCGTCGAGGGCCTGGACCTCAGGGCCGGCGACAGGGTCACGCTCAGGCAGCCGCTGCTGGCGGTCGTGGAGGCAGAGGCATGAGCGGTCACCGAGACAACCACCTTGCGTTGATCGAGGACCTCGACGCCCGCCTTGCGCGCGTCCAGGCGGGCGGCGGCGAGAAGGCGCGCGCCCGCCACACGGCGCGCGGCAAGCTGCTGCCGCGCGACCGCGTCGAGCGGCTCTGCGACCCGGGCGCGCCGTTCCTGGAGCTTTCAGCGCTCGCCGCCGAGGGCCTCTACGACGGCGCGGCGCCCGGCGCCGGCGTCGTCGCGGGCATCGGCACGGTCAGCGGCCGGCAAGTCATCGTCGTTGCCAACGACGCCACCGTCAAGGGCGGGACCTACTACCCCATGACGGTCAAGAAGCACCTGCGCGCGCAGGAGATCGCGCTGCACAACCGGCTGCCGTGCGTCTACCTCGTCGACTCCGGCGGCGCGTTCCTGCCGATGCAGGACGAGGTCTTCCCCGACCGCGAGCACTTCGGCCGCATCTTCTACAACCAGGCCAACCTGTCGAAGCTCGGGATCCCGCAGATCGCCTGCGTGATGGGGTCCTGCACGGCCGGCGGCGCCTACGTCCCGGCGATGAGCGACGAGACCGTCATCGTCCGCAACCAGGGCACGATCTTCCTCGGCGGCCCGCCGCTGGTGAAGGCCGCGACCGGCGAGGTCGTCACCGCCGAGGAGCTGGGCGGCGGCGACGTGCACGCACGCACCTCGGGCGTCGTCGACCACCTCGCCGAAGATGATGACCATGCGTTGGAGATCGTCCGCTCGATCGTCGCGACGCTCCCGCCGGATCCGGACGCGCCGTGGGCGCGCCAGGCGCCGCGGCTGCCGAAGCACGACGCCGAGTCGATCCTCGACCTCGTCCCGACCGACACCCGTACGCCCTACGACGTGCGCGACCTCCTGCGCCGCGTGGTCGACGACTCCGAGCTGCACGAGTTCAAGGAGCTGTACGGCACGACGGTCGTCACCGCGTTCGCGCACCTCGACGGCCACCCGGTCGGGATCGTCGCCAACAACGGGATCCTGTTCAGCGAGTCCTCGCTGAAGGCCGCGCACTTCATCGAGCTGTGCGACCGCCGCGAGATCCCGCTGCTGTTCTTCCAGAACATCTCCGGCTTCATGGTCGGCAGGGACTACGAGGCGGGCGGGATCGCCAAGGACGGTGCCAAGCTCGTCACCGCGGTCGCGACCGCGCGCGTGCCCAAGATCACCATGATCGTGGGCGGCTCGTTCGGCGCGGGCAACTACGGGATGTGCGGCCGCGCCTACTCGCCGCGGTTCCTGTTCATGTGGCCCAACGCGCGGATCAGCGTGATGGGCGGCGAGCAGGCGGCGACGGTCATGACCGAGGTCGGCCAGCCCGAGGTCGGCGCCCAGCTCAAGGACCAGTACGACGAGCAGGGCAAGCCCTGGTACTCGACCGCCCGCCTGTGGGACGACGGCGTGATCGACCCGCGCGACACCCGCGCCGTCCTGGCCCGCGCGCTGGCGGCCTGCTCCAACGCGCCGCTGGAGCCCGTGGGCTACGGCGTCTTCCGCATGTAGAGTCGGCCGGCGATGTGGCGACCTCACGACCCCGCCAAGCTCGCGCTGCGCGGCGGGCTGCGCACCGCGTTGGTGCTGCCGATCGTCTTCGCGATCACGAAGCTGTGGTGGGGTGAGCCGCGGGCGTCGGTGATCGCGGCGTTCGGGACGATCGCGCTGCTGGTGTTCGCCGACTTCGGCGGGCCGATGCGCGCCCGGATCCCCGCGTACCTGGGGACGGCGGCCGCCGGGTTCGCGCTGATCCCGCTGGCGACGGTGTGCTCGCGGTCGACGGTTGCGGCGACGCTGGTCATGGCGGTCGTGGCGTTCCTGGTGCTCTACGCCGGGATCGTGGACGGCTACGTCGCGACGGCGGGCCCGGCGGCGTTGTTGGTGTTCACGGTCTCGCTGATGATCCCGGCAGGCTCCGACGCGATCGGGCCGCGCCTGGGCGGCTGGGCGCTGGCCTGCGTGTTCGCGATCACGGCGCAGCTGACGCTGTGGCCGTCGCGCCCGCAGGCGCCCGTGCGCGGCGCCGCGGCGCGGGCGTGCCGGGCGATGGCGACCTGCCTGCGGACGACCGGCGACGCGCACACCGAGGCGCGCGCCTCGGCGCGTGAGGCGGTCACCGCGATGGAGCGCGCGTTCGCCGCGACGCCGTACCGGCCGTCCGGCCCGTCCGGCCCGACCGCGGCGCTCGCGCAGCTGATCGACGACCTCGACGGCGCGCTGCCGTTCAGCCACGCCACGCCGGAGGACGCGGCGGCGAACCCGTGGCCGGAGCACCACGCGGCGATCAACGCGGCCGCGGCCGCGGTCCTCGACGGCGCGGCGGAGCGGCTGGCGTCGGACGGCGAGGTCGCCGCGCCGATCGACCTGTACGCCTTGGACGAGGCGAGCGAGGCGGTGGGCCGCTCGGTGTCGCTGCTGCGCGCCAGCGGCGAGGTCGTCGGCCGCCCGGCGCTGCGCGAGGCGTTCCGGCTCACGGCGCTCGCCGACGCGATCTGGAACCTCGGGCGCCACGCGCTGATCGTCACCGGCGCCGACGCGCCGGACCAGCGCGACTACGAGGAGGAGGCCGCGCAGATGGGCGCGCTGACCGGTCGCCGCGCCGAGCTGCAGACGCACGCGTCGATGGAGTCGGTGTGGTTCCGCAACGCGGTCCGCGGCGCGCTCGCGCTGGCCGGCGCGGCGTTCGTCGGCCAGGTGACCGACGCGACCAACGCCTACTGGATCGTCCTCGGGACGCTGTCGGTGCTGCGCTCGCACGCGCTCGGGACCGGGACGTCGATCCGCGACGCGCTGCTCGGGACGCTCGCCGGCCTGCTGGTCGGCGGCGCGGTGATCTGGGTGATCGGCGACCACACGACGTTGTTGTGGTTCCTGCTCCCGTTCGTGGCGTTCTTCGTGGCCTACGCGCCGAAGGCGATCTCGTTCCTGGCGGCGCAGGCGTCGTTCTCCTTGCTGTTGCTGACGTTGTTGAACATCATCCATCCGGTCGGCTGGTCGACGATCGGGACCGTGCGGCTGGAGGACGTCGCCGCGGGCTTCGGCGTCTCGCTGCTGGCGGGCGTGCTGCTGTGGCCGCGCGGCGCGGCCGCGGTCGTCCGGGCGGCGCTGCGTGCCGACTACGACGCGTCGGTCGCCTACCTCGCCGGCGCTGTCGAGCTGCTCCAGCACCGCGGGACGTTGGAGCGCGGGCGCGCGCTGCACCGCGAGGCGCTGGAGGCCCACGACATCCTCGACACCGCGTTCCGCCAGGTGCTCGGCGAGCGGCGCGCGCCGACCGAGCTCGGGCTGGACGCGTTCGGGACGCTCGTCGCGGGCGCCGCGCGCATCCGGCGGACCGCTCACGCGCTCACCCGCGCGCACGAGCTGTGGCGCGACGAGTCGCCGGGCGACGTCTGCACGACGGCGCTGGCCGCACGCGCCGCGCTCGACGCCGAGACGACGGCGGTCAGCGCCTGGCACCGCGAGCTGGCCGGCGCGTTCGAGCGCGCGGCGGGCGCGCCGGACGCGCAGGCGCAGGACGCCGGCCTGGAGCGCCAGGTGCTCTCGTGGGCGCGCGATCCCGCGGCGGTCGACGCCGACGGCGCGCGCGTCGTCGCGTGGGCGGGCCAGCACCTGGAGGTCCTGCGCCGCAACGAGCCGCGCCTGGCCGAGGCGGCCGAGCGCTGGGCCGAGAGGGGCGCGACCGCGCACGCGTCGTGAAGGACATGCGGATGCGGATCGACCACATCATCTTGGCCACCGGCCCCGACCTGGAGGCCGAGGCCGCCGCGTTCAGCGCGCGGACCGGGCTCGGCGTGCTGGCCGGCGGCACGCATCCGGCGTGGGGGACGCGCAACGCGATCGTCCCGCTCGGCGGTGCCTACGTGGAGCTGGTGGCGGTCGCCGACGCAGAGGTCGCCGCGGGCAGCGCGTTCGGCCGCGCGGTCGCCGCGGGCGCGGGCTCGTTGATCGGCTGGGCGGTCGAGCCCGACGACTTCCTCGCAGCCACGCGCCGCGCCGGGGTCGACGCGCTGCGCGGCGAGCGCGAGCGGCCGGACGGCTCGTTGTTGTCGTGGTCGATGGCCGGCGCCGACGAGGCGCTCCCGCGCGGGCTGCCGTTCTTCCTGACCTGGGACGCGCCCGAGCAGAGCCCGTCACGCGCGGTCGTCGAGCACCAGGTCCAACCCAAGGGCATTGCCTGGATCCAGCTCCCGGAGGTCGACGGCCTCGACGCCTGGCTCGGCCCCGGCCACGGGCTCGACGTTCGTACCGGCCCGCCGCGCGCCGCCATCGCGCTGGCCGACGACGGCGGCGAGCTCTTGGTGCCCTAGGGTCGTGAGCCGGAAATTCGCCGGCAGCCTCCGTGCGCTCGCCGCCGTCTGACGTCCGCCGCTGATCCTCGATGAACCAGGGGTTCACCTGCGGTCATCGACGGCCGTCATCCGGGGCCGAGCATCCCGGATGCTGCGGCCGAATTTCCGGCTCACGACCCTAGCTCTTCGCGGCGCCCAGGACGCTGAAGTCGAACATCGTCCCGACGTCCGGCCGGGCCTTCACCAAGCCGAGCTTCGTCGCGAAGTCCGCCCACTGCTCGATCACCGGGCGGTCCAGCTGCAGCGTGGGGGAGAGCACCGGGCGCACGGCCGCGATCTGCGCGCCGATCAACCTGGTGTCGTCGGTCGAGGAGGCCTTGGCGATCTGCCTGGTCGCGGCGTCCGGGTCGGCCTGCACGGCGCGCTCGCCGTCGGCGATCGCCGACAACGTGTCCTTGATCACGCCCGGCTCGCGCTGCAGCGTCTTGCGCGCGGTGACGAGGATGACCTCGGGGTAGGCGGGCGCGCCGTAGTCGTCGACCCGGAACTCGTGGGTCCTGACGCCGCGCTCGCGCAGCGCGACGCCCTCGGCGTTCCAGAACACCGGGACGCCCTGCACCTTCTTGGCCAGGATCGCGGTCACGGAGTTGAAGCCGATCGTGATCTGCCTGACCTTGGAGAAGTCGCCGCCGTCGTGCGAGATGATGGCGTTGAGGAACGCCGGATCGGACGGCAGGCCGGACACGCCGACCGACCTGCCCTCGAGGTCGCGCGGCCGCGCGACGTCGTCGCGGGTGATCAGCGCGGCCAGCGGCTTGGTCACCAGCTCGCCGACGCCGACGACGTCGATGTGCTGCTGGCGCGCGATCGCGAGGTCGGAGATGTCGAGGATGCCCATGTCGAGCTTCCCCGCGGCGACCAGCTTCAGCGCGTCCGGCCCGGACCCCGGCTGGCGGATCACCAGCCGGACGTGATGTCGCGCGTCCGCCCCCGTGCGCGTGGCCGCGTAGATCGGCGCGTGGACGGCGTTGGGGGTGAAGTCGAGGGCCAGCTGCACGGTCTTCCGGCCGCCCGTCCCGTTGGACGAGCCGTCGCCGGAGCCGCAGCCGGCCGCGAGCAGGAGCGCCAGGCCGCAGAGGGCGGCGAGGCACGCGCGACGGGCGGGCATCGCCGCCGGAGTCTACGGTGTCGCCATGCCGCCGAGCCTGCCCGAGCGCGTCCGGACCGCCTCCGCGGAGATCACCGCGCAGGCGGAGCACGTCCGCGTTGTTGATGGGGTCGACAGCGCCGCCGACGGCGTCGTCGGGTTCGACCCCGCGCGCCACCCGCTGGAGGGCGACCGCGAGCACGTCGCCCGCTACGTGCTGGTGATCGACACCATCAACTTCGGCTCGGGCTGGTTCTCGACCCTGCGCCACGGCGAGACCGAGGCGATGACCGACGCGCTGACCGCCTTCGCGCGCGCCGAGGGGATCTGGTGGGACGCGCTGCCGTCGCTCACGGCAGGCGACGTCGCCGCCGTCCTCGACGAGGACCCCGACCACGAGTTGATGGGGTACTACGCGCAGGCGCTGAACGAGCTCGGCACCTGGGCCGCCGGCCGCGACGCGCTCGACCTCGTCGCGCTCGCCGGCGGCTCGGCGGCAGCCTTCGCCGAGCTGCTCGCCATCGAGTTGTCGTTCTACGCCGACGAGCCGTTCTACAAGCGCGCGCAGATCGCCGCCAACGACCTCGTCCTCGCCGGCGCCGCGGAGTTCCGAGACATCGACGACCTCACCGTGTTCGCCGACAACTTCCTCCCGCACGTCCTGCGCCTGGACGGCGTCCTGGAGTACGACCCCGCGCTGGCCGCGCGCATCGACGCGGGCGAGCTGCTCGAGGCGGGCGGCGCCGAGGAGCGCGAGCTGCGCGCCTGCACGATCACCGCCTGCGAGCGCCTGGCGCGGCGCGCCGGCGTCCCGCCCCGGATCCTCGACAACTGGCTCTGGAACCGCGCGCTCGAAGCGGGCTACGCGTCCCGCCCCGCGCACCGCTGCCGCACGATCTACTACTAGTCCTAGTCCAGCCTGCCCGTCGCGTAGCGCTGCAGCGCCGGGCCGACCGCAGCGATCACCTGCTCGTCGCTGACCGCGTCCTGCGCGAGCTGGCCGGTGACGTAGCGGCTGATCCCGAGGCCCTGCAGCTGGGCGGAGATCAGGCCCGCGCGCAGCTCGCGGTGGTCGGCGCGCAGCTCGGCGAGCAGGGGCATCAGCAGCTTCGTGCTCAGGAACTCGCGCAGCAGCGCGGCGGCGGTCGCGTCGGTGATCGACGCCTGCATCAGCGCCAGGATCGGCGAGCGCGTCGCCTCCTGGCGCCAGTGGCCGACGAACACCCCCGCGATCCGCGCGCCGACCTCGCGGCGGCCGCCCGCGAGCATCGCGGCGACCGCGGCGTCCGGGTCGAACGGCCACTCCACGACCGCGCCGAACAGCCCCGCCTTGGACCTGAAGAAGTGCGAGATCAGCGCGACGTCGACCTCCGCGTCGCGGGCGATCCCGCGCAGCGACGCGCCCTGGTAGCCGTCGCGCGCGAACGCCGCCCGCGCCGAACGCAGGATGTCGTCCTTCGAACCGCTCTCGCCCGGTCGTCGTCCTCGTGGCATTTCATCGCGTAGAATACAATTCAACGCGTGGAGTTCTACGAAGCGACAGAAGAAGGCGAGCGAGAGATGACGACGCAGCGCAAGACCCTGGGCCTCACGATCGCGCTGGCGGTGATCGGCGTGTTCGTGACCTACGTGCCGATCACGTCGGTGAGCGTCGCGCTGGCGACGATCCGGCAGGGCACCCATGCCGGGACGAGCGACCTGCAGTGGGTGACCGACGCCTACATCATCCCGATGGCCGCCGCGATCCTCAGCGCCGGCGTCTTCGGCGACCTGCACGGCCGCCGCAAGGTGTACGTGGTGGGCATGGCGCTGACGGTCGTCGGCGCGACGATCGCCGCGCTCGCGAACACCGCAACCGGCGCCTCGGCGCTGCACGTCCTCTGGGCGGGCCAGGCCGTCTCCGGCCTCGGCGCCGGGCTGCTGCTGCCGACGACGCTCGCGCTGATCGCCCACGCGGTCCCGGACCTGCACGACCGCGCGAAGTACGTCGCGCTGTGGGCGACCGGGCTCGTCCTCGGCCTCTCGGTCGGCCCCCTGGTCTCCGGCGTGATCCTCGAGCACGCGGGCTGGGGCTGGATCTTCGCGCCCGTCGCCGTGCTGGCGCTGGTCACCGGCGCGCTCGCCCAGCGCGTGCTGCCGGAGTCGCGCGCGCCCGAGGGCCGGCGGCTGGACTGGTCGGGCCAGGCGCTGGCCACCGTCGCGATCGTCGCGTCGATCTTCGGCGTCATCGAGGGCGGCGACCGCGGCTGGGCCGACCCGGCGACCGTCGGCGCGCTCGTCCTCGGCGCGGCCGCGCTGGCCGCGTTCGTCGCGGTCGAGCTGCGCACGCCCGCGCCGCTGCTCGACGTCCGGCTGTTCCGGTCGCCGGCCTTCGCGGCCTCCGGCTTCGCGGCGCTGGTGGCGCTGTTCGCGATCGTCGGGACGCTGTTCCTGCTGTCGATCTTCTTCGGCGCCGACCAGCACCTCAAGCCGCTGGACATCGGCTACCGGCTGTTGTTCATCAACCTGGTGACCGCGCTGGCCAGCCCGTTCGTCGGCCGCGCGATGCGGCGCGTGCACCCGATCGGCGCGCTCGCCTTCGGGCTCGGCCTCGGCGCGGTCGCGATGCTGCTCCTGCGCGGCCTCGGCGACGACGCGTCGTTCGGCGCGGTCACGTGGCGCCTCTCCGTGCTCGGGATCGCCGACGCCTTCATGTTGAGCGCGGTCGCGGTCGCCGCCATCCACGCCGTCCCGCACCACCTCGCCGGGATGGCCTCGGCCGCCAACACCGCGCTGCGCCAGTACGGCGGCGCGCTCGGCCCGGCCGTGCTCGGCGTGATCCTGACCTCGCGCATGGCCGGCGGCGCGACGATGGCCGCTGCGATGCACGTCGCGCTGGTCGTCAACGCGATCGCCCTGGCCGCCGCCGCGCTGGTCTGCCTGGCCGCGTGGCGGTCAGTCGCCCAGCCAGTGGACGATCTCGAGCGCCAGGCCGACCTGGAGCCCGTGGCCCTCTAGCGGCGTGGGGAGGAGGTCGCGGGCGCGCGCGAGGCGGTTGAGGACCGTGTTGCGGTGGGCGAACAGCGCGCGCGCCGCGCGGGAGGCGGAGAACTCCTCGCGGATGTAGACGCGCAGCGTCTCGCGCAGCTCGGGCTCGGCGCTCGCCAGGCGCCCGAGCGTGCGCGAGACGAACTCCGCGGTGTTCTCCTCGTCCTGCGCGCTGAGCGCGACGAGCTGCACGTCCTGGTAGGACGCCAGCCGCAGGTCGCGCGGCGTGCGGTGCATCAGCCGCTGGGTCGCCAGCGCGTCGAGGTGCGAGCGCCGGAACCCCTCCATGCCGCTCGCGGTCGTCCCGAGCGCGATCCGGATCGACGGCGGCGGCGCGAACGACGCCGGGACCGGCGCGGCGAACCACGCCCACAGCGCGCGCGTCGAGGCGACGACCGTGAACGCGCGGCGCGCGCCGGCCGCGCGGGCCAGCGCGTCGGCGGCGGACTCCAGGACCGACTGGCCGCCGCCCTCGTCCTCGGTCCACACGACCGCCGCGGTGTGCTCGCCGGCCAGCTCGTAGCGCAGCCGCTCGCTCGCGCGCGTGCGGGTGATCGGCGCGCCCTCGAGGATCAGGTTCACGGTCTCCAGCCGCTCGGCGTGCGTGCCGCCGACCAGCTCCTCGCGCTCGCGCTCGATCAGCTCGCGGATCCCGTCGACGGTCTCGTCGACGAACGTGAAGATCGAGCGCGCGGTCACGTCGAGCAGCTCGCGCAGCTCGGCCGGGTCGGTGGTCAGCGAGAACGCGAGCTGCATCCACAGCCGCCAGGCGACGTTCTGGCCGACGCGGTAGGAGTTCAGCGACGTGTCGTCCAGGCCGCGGCGCACGACGTCGCGCGCGAGGTCGAGCACCTGCGGCGACAGGTTGCCGGGCACGTAGGCGCCCGGCTTGCGGATGTTGGCCTGCGCCCAGTGCAGGACGTTGGCGTGGTTGGTCGCCACCGCCGCGGCGGCGATCGCCGGGTCCTCGACCAGCCGCGACGGCGAGGCGTCGAGGACCGCCGCGTCGACCTGGTCGAAGAGGCCCGCGGGCTGTTCGAGCAGCAGCACCGCGCCCTGCCGGATCAGCTCCGCGACGCGTGGGGAGGGCGCTTCCCAGGTGGGCATGGTGCACAACCTACACCCGCAATACGGGGCGAGTTGCCCTGGTGAACATCCGGTCACCTGGCCACCCTTCAGAGCATGAGCTCTGAGCACGTCGACGTCCTGATCGTCGGAGCGGGGGTGTCCGGCATCGGCTGCGCCTACCACCTGCAGACCGAGGCCCCCTCCAAGTCCTACATGATCCTGGAGGCCCGCGAGGCCACCGGCGGCACGTGGGACCTGTTCACGTACCCCGGCATCCGCTCGGACTCCGACCTGCACACGTTCGGCTACGCCTTCAAGCCGTGGCGCGACGAGAAGTCGATCGCCGACGGCCCCGCGATCCTCGAGTACATCCGCGAGACCGCGCGCGAGAACGGCATCGAGCAGCACATCCGGACCGGCCACCGCGTGACCGGCGCGAGCTGGTCGACGGCCGACGCGCGCTGGACGGCGCAGGTCGCGCTGGCCGACGGCACCGAGAAGACGATCACCTGCGACTGGCTCTTCGTCGCCGGCGGCTACTACCGCTACGACCAGGGCTTCATGCCGGACTTCCCGGGCCTCTCGGACTTCCAGGGCACGATCATCCACCCGCAGCACTGGCCCGAGGACCTCGACTACGAGGGCAAGAACGTCGTCGTGATCGGCTCCGGCGCGACCGCGATGACGATCGTCCCGGCGATGGCCAAGGAGGGCGCCGCGCACGTCACGATGCTGCAGCGCTCGCCGAGCTACGTCGCCTCGGTGCCCCAGCGCGACCCGATCGCCAACTGGCTGCGCGGCAAGCTGCCCGAGGCGCGCGCCTATGCGATCACGCGCCGGAAGAACATCGCCCAGCAGAGGATCGTCTACTCGCTGGCGCAGAGGCACCCCAAGCTGGTCCGCCGCCTGCTGACCGCGGGCGTCAAGAAGCAGCTGCCCGAGGGCTACGACGTCGCCACGCACTTCAACCCCAGGTACAACCCGTGGGACCAGCGCCTGTGCGCGGTCCCGGACGGCGACCTCTTCAAGGCCATCAAGAAGGGCGGCGCGTCGATCGTCACCGACACGATCGAGCGCTTCACCGCCGACGGCATCCAGCTCAGCAGCGGCGAGCACCTGCCCGCCGACATCATCATCTCGGCGACCGGCCTGAACCTGCTGGCGTTCGGCGGCGTCCAGCTGACGGTCGACGACACGCCCGTCAGGCTCAACGACCACCTGGTCTACAAGGGCATGATGTTGAGCGACGTCCCGAACTTCGCGTTCGCGATCGGGTACACGAACTCGTCCTGGACGCTGAAGGTCGACCTCGTCTGCGAGCACCTCACGCGCATGTTGGGGTACATGGACCGCTTCGGCCACGACATCGCCGCGCCGCACGCCTTGGACCCCAACATGGAGACGCGGCCGCTGCTGGACTTCGCCGCGGGCTACGTCCAGCGCTCGCTGCAGGAGTTCCCGCGCCAGGGCGTCCGCCAGCCGTGGAGCATGGCGATGAGCTACGCGGCCGACATCAAGACGCTGCGCAACGGGCCGGTCAACGACCCCGAGCTGCGGTTCTCCGCGGCGACCGGCAAGCGCGACCCGGACACCGAGCCGGAGCGCGCGGTCGCCGCCTAGGCGCCGCGCGCCGCGCCGCCCCGCGCGCCGCGATCACCAGATCGCGGCGTCCAGGAACAGCGGCAAGGTGTAGGACTCGGCGAACGCGTCCTGCACCACCAGCGCCGTGATGTCCCTCGGGTCCAGGGCGGCGGCCGCCGGCGCCCTCGCGCCGGACTCCGCGAAGGCCGAGGACCACAGCAGCGCCAGCGTCACGCACGCGTCGGCGACGCAGGCGATCGTCGCGTCGCCGAACTGGTCCCACAGCGTCTGCGGCGTCGCGCCCGGCGCCTGCCAGGCGTCGCAGATCGACAGCGGCGGGATCGCCGCGGCGGTGCGCGCCATCAGGTCCATCGCCGCGTGCGCGGCGGCCTGGTGGCCCTTGACGAGCGCGGGGAGCCTCGCCCTCTTCAGCGTCACGGCCAGGCCGTCGCGCAGCTGCGTGCGGTGGCGGTCCATCATGTCGTCCTCGTAGCCCGCGTGGACGTGCCTGTGCCTGTCGTCGGGCCGGCCGTCGGCGAACTGCGAGCCGTGCAGCGGCTGGCTGGCGTCGCCGACGTAGTGCGCCATCACGCCCAGCGCGCAGAAGCCGTGCAGCACGTCGCCGGACCTCAGCGCGGCGACCGCCTCCTTGTACAGCTGGGCGACCCGGAACGGCAGCATGCCGCGCCTGTCGGTGTGCGGGACCGGGTCGAGCCGCTCGTAGAACGCGTTCCACGCCGCGGGTGTGAGCGTCGCCGGGTCGGCGAGGTAGTTGGACAACAACGTCTCGGTGGGCGCGGCGCCGGGCAGCGGCTGGTCGACGTCGGCGTAGTGGTTGGGGCCCTCGCGCCCGCGCTTGGCGGTGGGGTCGAAGACCGGGTGCTTCCAGACGCGGTCCGGGACGTCGGCGAGCGGGATGAAGTGGCGCTGGGTCTCGAGGTCGAGGTACCTGCCGTCCTCGATGTCGGCGATCTCGAACCCGATGTTGGTGCGGTTGGCCACCATGTAGGACTTCCACCCGGCGGGCCTGACCAGGTCGCAGGCCAGCGCGCCGATCGTGTAGTGGCCGGTGGTGCCCCAGTAGGTGTCATGGTCGGCGTTGAAGTCCGCGAGGACGTCGACCTGCAGCTGGCTCAGCGCGGTCGACAGGAACGTCGCCAGCGCATAGGGCGACTCCCTCCTCGCGCCGGTCCCGAAGCGGTGGCCGCCCCACTGCAGGGCGATCGGCCGCGGGCGCGCCTGGGGATCGGCCTGCAGCGGCGGGCCGTCGGCGACCCAGAGCGTGCCGGAGTCGCCGGGCCGCGTCGGCAGCTCGCCGCCCTCGCGCGGGCCGATCAGGACGTCGGCGACGTAGTCGGTCCCGGCCAGCGACCTGTAGCGGTAGGACAGCGCGAGCACCTGGCCGGTCAGCGCGCCGGACGCGCCGCCGAAGGCGCGGACGTCCTGGCCGATCAGCTCCAGCGACAGCGACTCGGCGCCGCCGACGTCGACGACCGCGCCGAGCGTGCCGACGCCGAAGACCTGTGCGGTGGCGTTGTTGATGTCGTCGAGTTGTATGAGTCCCGCGTCCACCGCCAGCTCGACGCGGTCGCCGCCGAGGCCAGGGTAGACGGCGCCGAGCGGGACGCGGCCGACCGCGGTGCCGGAGGAGGTCCCGATCGGGACCTCCGATCCGCCGACCTCGGTGTGCAGGCGGCGGCCGGCCTCGCCCGCGACGTGGCGGTTGGTGAGGGCGGAGACGACGTCGCCGTCGGTGACCAGGCAGCCGATCGTCCCGGTGCGGATCTGGCCCTGCACGAACGACTCGCACACGTAGCCGCCGCCGATCAGCGCGCTCGGGTAGCTCAGCGTCGCGTGCTCGTCGGGCGGGCCGGCGACCGGCGGCGTGAAGACGACGCAGGTCGGGACCGTGCGCCCGTCGGGCAGGTAGAGCTCGCGCGGGACCATCGCGTCCGGCGCCTCGCGGATCTGCCTCGGCGTCAGCCAGGCCGAGACGAAGACCAGGACGCACGGCCATGACGTCGGGCCGGGCGCGGAGTTGGCGAGCGTGCGCGGCTCGCGGCCGGTCGCAGGCCGCGCGCGCCGCTCGTGCGGCGTCAGGCCCTCGGCGAGCTCGTCCTCGCGCTCGAGGTAGAGGCCGAGCGCGGTGCCGACGACGTTCGGCAGGCGGGCGAGGTGGACCTGGTAGGCGTCACGCGCGGCGAACAGGTCCGCGAGCGTGAGCGTTTGGTACTTGTCACGGGCGGCCACGCCGCATTGTGTTCCTCAGCGACTTCGGAGTCAATCCGCGATGAAGTAATAGGGGTTGGGGAGCTTGAACGCGCGGTCGGCGTGGCCGCCGTCGAGGTCGGACTCCTGGTCGCCCATGTTGACGAGGATGTCGTAGCCCCTGGCCTCGATCGCGGCGCGGGCGCCGGCCTTGAAGGCCTCGGTGCCCTGGTCGGCGGGCTTGTACTGCAGGCCGTCCCAGCCCTGGTTGTAGCCGACGGACCTGAGGTTGCTCTGGGTCGCCGAGTCGATCAGCGACGGGCGGCCGGTGACCAAGAAGACCGCGACGCCGCGGGCGCGCGCGTCCTTGTAGAGCGCGAGCGTCGGGGCGATCGCCGTGCCGGTCCCGGCCGCGGCGGGGATCGCGGTGCCGATCGAGGAGAAGTTCGACGCGACCAGCCCGGCGTAGTTGGACAGCGAGGTCTCGTCGATGTCGAGGACGATCGCGGGCCTGGCGGCGGCGGAGCGCCTGACGGTCGTCCTCCTCTTCGGGCACGTGACCTTGCGCCGGTAGAGCGCCGCCCTGCCCTTGGCGCGCTTGATCCGGACGTACCTGGTGGTGCACCTGGTCCCGGCGGCGGTCTGCCTGCTCGAGGCCGGCGAGGATCCTCCGCCGGTCGCTGCACCACCGCCGGACGCGCTCGGGGCAGGGGCGGGAGCCGGGGTGGAGGTCGACGCGGCGCCGTCGGCGTCGCCGTTCAGGCGCGCGTCGAGGTAGTCCTGCGCGGCGCCCGCGACGTCGGCGAGGTCCCTGTCGTACTGGCCGCCGTCGTGGTAGGTCCGCAACGCGGACGGCAGGTCGCCGGCGCCGACGGTCCCGGACGCGCCGAGCTGCGGCAGCCCGATCCCGGTCGGGCGCAGCGAGGTGAAGACCGAGCCGCCGGTCGCGAGGTAGTCGGTGGCGGCGGGCGCGGGAGCGGCGAGGACGGCGGCCCCGAGGGCCCCGAGGAGGAAGGCGCGGCGAAGCATCAGGCCCGCTGTCTGCCCGGTTGCCCGCGCACCCGAACCCGATGTTCACAAGTCCGTCACCGGACGACCGGTTTTCAGGGTAAGAAGCGGTGCATGACCGACTTGCGTGATCCGGGCAAGGCCGAGCGCCTGGCCGCCGAGGACCCCGACGGCTACCTGCGCCGCCGCGAGTTCCTCCAGCGCACCGCGGCGCTCGCAGGCCTCGGCGCCGGCGCGGCGATGCTGCTGCACCCGGACCGGCTCGTCGGCGAGGCGGCCGCCGCCCAGGGCCGCGCCGCCGCGCTGCCCGCGGCGCGCAACCTCCCGATCGACACGTTCGTGGTGTTGATGATGGAGAACCGCTCCTTCGACCACTACCTGGGGTGGTTGCCGGGCGCCGACGGTGTGCAGTCCGGGCTGTCGTTCGTGGACGGCACCGGCAGGTCGTTCGCCACGCACCGGCTCAACGGCGACTTCCAGGGCTGCGCGCACCCGGATCCCGACCACTCGTGGGGCGGCGGGCGGTCGCAGTTCAACAACGGCAGGATGGACGGCTTCCTGCGGTCGGGCGACAACGACATCTTCTCGATCGGCTACTACGAGAGGGACGACCTGCCGTTCATCCCGTCGGTCGCCTCGGCGTTCACGACGTTCGACCGCTTCTTCTGCTCGCTGCTGGCGTCGACCTACCCCAACCGCGAGTACATGCACTCGGCGCAGTCCTACGGGATGATGGACAACACGGTCCCGCTCGCGACCGGCGGGTTCCCCGACACCACCATCTTCGCCGCGCTGGCCAGGGCGGGGGTGTCGAGCAGGTACTTCTACACCGACATCCCGTTCAGCGCGCTGTGGGGCGCGCCGGGGCTGGCGCGGGCCGGGCAGGTGACCGAGTACTACTCGCGCTGCGCGGCCGGGACGCTGCCGGCGGTGTCGTTCGTGGACCCGGCGTTCAACGGCGAGGACCAGGGCACCAGCGGCGACGAGCACCCGCACGGCGACGTCCGGACCGGGCAGGCGTTCATGGCCGACGTCGTGCACGCGTTCATGGAGTCGCCGCAGTTCAGGCGCGGCGCGTTGTTCATCGTCTACGACGAGTGGGGCGGGTTCTTCGACCACGTCGCGCCGCCGCGGGTGCCGGACGATCGCAGCAACGCGGCGGTCGACAACGACTTCGGGCAGATGGGGATCCGGATCCCGGCCGTCGCGGTCTCGCCCTATGTGCGGCGCGGCCACGTCGACCACGGGATCTACGGCTTCGAGTCGATCCTGAAGATGATCCGGTACCGCTATGGGTTGGACCCGCTGACGCGGCGTGACAAGTACGCGCGCAACATCGCCAAGGCCTTCGACTTCGCGTCCAGGCCGGACTACACGCTCCCGGACCTGCCGCATCCCGCGCACGTGATGAGCGCGGCGTGCGGCGCGGCGCCGGTCGGGACGGCCGCAGCGGCGGGCGCGGCGACGCGGCCCAAGGAACATGATGTGGTCGATCTCCTGAAGAGCGGCTACCTCGACCGGCTCGGCTTCAGGTACCACCCGGCGACGCCCGCGCGCGTGTTCCGGCAGCCGTCGAAGCTGGGCTACGCGGCGTGATGCGACACCTCCACCTTGCCTTGATCGTCTGCGGCGGCGTGGCGACGGCGTTCGGGGCGCCGTCGCTCGCCGCCGCCGACGCGGTCGACCCCATCAACATGGTGGTCACCGCACCCGCGGCCGTGAAGCCGGGCGCGCCGGTCGCGGTCGCGGTCGTCGTCAACGCCGACCCGGGCGCGCTCGACCCGCGGGCCGGCGCGATCCACCTCGGCGTGCGGCTGGCGGTCGAGTGCGGCGGGTCCTACGCGACGACGCCGGCCGACGTGACGCCGATCGCCAACGTGGCGCTCGACCCGCAGCCGAGCGCGGGCGCCACGTACCGGGCGACCGCGAGGGGCACGGCGGCGGCGCCGGGCAGGACCGGCGACCTGACCGTCTGCACGTACCTGACCGACGACGAGGGGCGGCAATGGGCGACCGACACCGACACCGTGGTCGAGGTCAACGCGACCGGCACGCCGAGCGGGGGCGGCGCGGGCGGGCCAGGCGGCGGCGGAACCGGCGGCGCCGGTAGCGGCTCCGGCACCTGCACGCCGACCGTCGCCACGGCCACGCGCACGATCCACCACCGCGCGCGCAGGCGCTCGTTGTCCATCACCTACCGCGCCTGCGCGAAGGGCCGCTACCGCTTCGTGCTGGAACGCGGCGCCCGGCGGGTCCGGACCAAGTCCATCAAGATCACCAAGACCGGCCGCCGGACGACCAAGCTCGCGCTCGGCAGGCGCGGCCTGACACCCGGCACCTACAGGCTGATCGCCGTGCTGCCCAACGGCCGCCACCTGCGCGCGAGCAAGTCCATCAGGATCACGCGTTGAGCAGGTAGACGACGTCCGGGCCGGGCGAGGACGGGATCGAGATCGTGAGCCTGTCGGGCTCCTCGGTCACGACGAGGTCCTCGCCGACGTAGCGGACGAGCGTCGCGGGGTCCGGTCCGGGCTCGCCTGCGCCGGGGGCGACGACGATCGCGTCGCTGCCAGGGCGATTGCCGGTGGGCGGCGGCGGGAACTGGTCGAAGCCGTCCCAGTCGATCTGGTCGCGGCGCGTGCGCAGGTAGTGCGCGAAGTTCGTGTCCGGCGTGTGGATGTTGAGGAACACGACCTCGTCGGGGCCGGCGTTCCAGAACGAGTGCGGGACGTCGGGCGGCGCGACGAGGACGGTGCCGGCGCCGGCGGTCAGCTCGCGCCGGGCGTCGTCGGTCCCGAAGATGTAGGTCATGGTGCCGCGTACGACGTAGAACGCGTCGGTGTGCTCGTGGTGGACGTGCAGGTCCGGCCCGTGCTCGCCTTCGACGAAGCGCGACCAGGTCATCGTGATCGCCTCGTCGCCGGACACGAGGATCCGGACGGTCCGGCCGGGGCGGTCGGTGATGATCTCGCCGTCGTGGGGGCCGACGACGCTCCGGGAGAGCGGCTGATGCATGGGGAGACTCCTGGGGAGGGGTTGGGGAGGGCGCTGACGCTAGACGACCGCGTCTCCCGCGTCCAGCGCGATACGGTCGGCGAGGACATGGACGCGGTGCGGATCCGGGTGGCGGGTGATCAGGTTGCGGCGGTGCTCGCGCGGGCGGGCGACCTCGGGCTGCTCGGCTGGGTGCGGATCGCGGAGGACGATCGAGCGGTCACGGCGGTCCACGCGGAGGGCGACGGCGACGCGATCGCGTCGCTGGTGGCCTCGCTCGACGGCGCGCCGGAGGTCGAGCGCGTCAGGGCCGAGGGCCACGAGCAGTTCGCGGTCCGGGGCGTCGCGGCGGGGCGCTTCGCGGTCACGGGCAGCGAGGACGACGGGTTCGCGCTGGCGCTGGAGGTCGACGGCGCGCCGCGCGTGTGGCGGCTGAGGAAGGCGCCGTCGATGGTCCCCGCGGAGAAGCGGGGCGCGACCGCCTCGAAGCCCACCGGTGCCTGGCCGGAGGGCGACGTGTGGGACGCCGGCGACTACGAGCAGGGCGGGCGCGTCGCGTGGCCGGAGGCGATCGAGCGCGGGCACGCGGTGTTCGTCCTGCGCGGCGAGAAGCTGCAGGGCGGGTTCGCGCTGCAGCGGACGCGGCCGCCGCTGTGGCTGCTGATCAAGCGCCGCGACGCCTACGCGGTCGCGACGCCCAGGTAGCCGGCGGCGACGCGGCGGACGATCCTGCGCGCCGCGGCCTGGCGGCGGTCGGACGCGATCCCGAGCAGCGCGTGCAGCGCGAGGCCGTCGAGCAGCGCGAGCAGCGCCGCCGCGACCTCGGCCGGCGGCGCGACCGGCCTGAACGCGCCGGTCCTCTTGCCCTCGGCGATCGCCTCGCCGAGCAGCGTGCGCCAGGTCGCGTAGACGTCGCCGGTCAGCGCCCTCAGCTCCGGGTCGCGCGCGCACGCGGTCCAGAACTCGAGCCAGACCTGCCACTCGGCGGTCCAGTCCGGGCCGCCGCCGAGGACCTCGTCGAGGACCGACTGCAGCCGCGCCCAGGGGTCGTCGATCTCCGCCGCCGCGGCGCGCGCGGCCTCGGCGCCGCTGTCGTTGAGGCGCCGGAACGCGGCGGCCAGCAGCTCGTCGCGCGAGCCGAAGTAGTGCTGCAACGTGCCGGTCGACCTGCCGATCGCGCGGGCGACGTCGGCCAGCCGCGTGCTCGCCGCGCCGCGCTGCGCGATCACGGCGACGGTGGCGTCGAGGATCGCGGTCTGCTGGTCGTCGTCGAGGCGCGGGCGGGGCACGGCCCGGACATCCTACGTTGCCGTGGCGACGAGGTTGCATTATGGTCATGCGACTATGAGCGCGACCGTCACCGAGCCGATCCCCGCCCCGTGGTACTCGGATGCCGCGCAGGCCGAGCGCGAGCAGCGGGCGATCTTCCGGACGACGTGGCAGATCGGCGCGCTCGCCTCCGATCTGGCCGAGAACGGCGCCTACGTCACCGTCGAGGTCGGCGGCGTCCCGGTCGTGATCACGCGTGACAACGAAGGCAAGTTGAACGCCTTGCTCAACGTCTGCCCGCACCGCGCGATGATCCTGGCGTCCGGGTCCGGCAGGGCCAAGCTCCTGCAGTGCCCCAACCACGCCTGGACGTTCGGCCTCGACGGCGCGTTCCGCAACGCGCCGCGCGCCGACCGCGAGCCGTCGTTCTGCTCCGACGACCTCGACCTGCGCCGCGCGGCGGTCCACGAGTGGGGGCCGTTCGTGTTCGTCAACCTCGACGCGGACGCGCACCCGCCGCTGCGCGAGCTGGAGGTCATGCGCGAGTCGGTCACGGGCGTCGGGATCGACCTGGACAACTTGGTCCTGACCGGTCCGGTCTACGACTGGGACATCGGCGCGAACTGGAAGATCGTCTGCGAGAACTACCTCGAGTGCTACCACTGCGCGGTCGTGCACCCGGACTTCTCGAAGGTCTTCGACGTGTCGGCCGAGCGCTACGCCCTCAGGCCCGACGGCGACCTGCTCAGCGCCGCGACGCCGGTCAAGGAGACGTCGAAGGTCGCCGCCCAGCAGGCGGTCCTGGCCACGCAGGCCGGGCCGGTCGAGGGCTCGCTGTGGCACCTGCTGTTCCCGGCGACGACGATCAACGTCTACCCGGGCGAGGGCTGCTTCGAGGCCACGTGGTACTGGCCGGTCGACGCGCACACGACCCGCGGGCGCACCGCGGTCTTCCTGATGCCGGGCACGTCGCAGGAGTACGCCGAGCAGGTGACCGCGCTGTCGCTGCAGGTCGGCAACGAGGACAACGAGCTGTGCGAGGCGATGCACCGCGGGATGGCGTCGGGCGCGATCGAGCACGCCACGTTGATGGACAACAGCGAGCAGCTGCTCGTGCGCTTCCAGGCGCGGGTCCGGGAGCTGCTCGCCGCTTAGGTCAGCCCAGCGAGCGGCCGAGCCAGACGGCCAGGACGCCGAGCAGGACCGACCCGATGATGTTGATCGCCGCGGCGCGCTCGCGCCGTCCCGCGGCGAGTCGCTGCGACTCGAGCATCCAGGTCGAGAACGTCGTGTAGCCGCCGATCAGGCCGACGCCCCAGACCTCGTAGGCGTCGCCGCGCAGCGCCGCGCCCGCGAAGACGCCGAGGACCAGCGCGCCGGAGAGGTTGACGGCGAGCGTGCCGAACGGGAACCGGCCGGCGCCGGTGCGCCGCGTCACCGCGCCGTCGACCAGGAAGCGCAGCACGGCGCCGAGCCCGCCGAGCGCACCGACCCCGAGGACAACGGCGACGCTCACGCCGCCGCCCGCCGGACCGCGGTGGTGGTCAGCTGGACCGCCGCGAGGCCCGCGACGACGCTCGCCGCCGCGTAGCCCAGCGCAAGGCCTACATCTCCGCGGTCCAAGAGCTTCAACAGCTCGAGCTGCATGGTGGAGAACGTCGTCAGGCCGCCGCACAGGCCGGTCGTCAGGAACGGCCGCAGCGCGAGCGAGGGCGGCCGCCGATCCTGCAGCGCCGTCGCGAACCACCCCAACAACGCCGCGCCCGCGACGTTCACCAGGAACGTCGCCCACGGGAACGTGCCGGGATGGACCGGCAGCGCCTCGGCGACCTCGGCCCGCGCGATCGCCCCGAGGGCGCCGCCCGCGAAGATCGCGGCGAGCGTGCGTGCGGACGGCGGCGGCATGGACGCCGCAGTCTTTCGCGTCCGGCGGTCGCTACGCGGTCAGCTCGGCCTCGAAGGCCGGCGCGTCGAACCAGGCGTCCTGCGCGCTCGGGATCCCGAGCGCGCGCAGGCCCTCGAGGACGCCCGCGTCGTCGTCGTGCTCGGCGACCACGACCCAGAGCTGCTCGACGTCGATCCCGAGCAGCCCGAGGCAGCGTTGGTCGACCGGGCACGGGTGCACGTAGTCGCCGAGCGTCCCGGCCTGGTGGTGGCGGGCCTTGTCGATCATGCGGGGGAGCCAGGCGTAACCGTCGAGGGTTGCGTCCATCGCGCGGAGGTGGGGAGGGGCCATGCGCTCCAACCTACGCGTGGAAGGGGTCGTGCGACAGGACCGGTTGCCGCGCGCGCGAGAGGACCGGCGCGGCAGGCCTTGCCCGGCGTGCTACGTATTACTGCCATGAAGATCCTCGTGACCGGCAGCTCGGGCCATCTCGGCGAGGCGCTGATGCGCACGCTCGCGCAGGACCCCGGCGGCGGGCGCACGGCGGTCGGCCTGGACCTCCTGCCGGGCCCGTTCACGCAGGTCGTGGCCGACCTCGCCGACCGCGACGCGGTCCGGCGCGCGCTGGGCGACCATGGCATCACCGCGGTCGTCCACGCCGCGACGCTGCACAAGCCGCACGTCTCCTCGCACGCCCGCCGGGAGTTCGTCGACGCGAACGTGATCGGGACGCTGAACCTGCTGGAGGAGGCGGTCGCGGCCGGCGCCGACCGCTTCGTCTTCACCTCGACGACCTCGGCGTTCGGTCGCGCGCTGACGCCCGGCGACCGCCAGCCCGCCGCGTGGATCACCGAGGGCGTCGTGCCGGTCCCGCGCAACATCTACGGCGTGACCAAGACGTCGGCCGAGGGCCTCTGCGAGCTGGTCCACCGCGACGCGGGGCTGCCCGTCCTGATCCTGCGCACCTCGCGCTTCTTCCCCGAGCAGGACGACCGCGAGGAGGTCCGGGCGACCTACCCGGACGCCAACCTGAAGGTCAACGAGCTGCTCTACCGCCGCGTCGACATCGAGGACGCGGTCGCCGCGCACCTGCTCGCGCTCGACCGCGCGCCGCAGCTCGGCTTCGACCGCTACATCATCTCCGCGACGACGCCGTTCCAGCGCGACGACGCGCCTGCACTGCAGGAGGACGCGCCCGCGGTCGTCGCGGCCAAGTTCCCGCACTACGCCGACATCTACAACAAGCTCGGCTGGACGATGTTCCCCAAGATCGAGCGGGTCTACGACAACGCGCACGCGCGCGCGGGGCTCGGCTGGGCGCCGCGCTGGGACTTCGCCTACGCCTTGGACCGCCTCGCCGTGGGAGAGGAACCACGCAGCGCGCTGACCGCCGCGGTCGGCCTTAAGGGCTACCACGCCGAGCCGCACGGCGTGTACACCACGCGCTGAGCCGCACGGGGGCGAGGCGCGGGCACGCGCGCAGCGCTCCTCACCTCGCGTTCAGGTTCATCGGCGAGCATCGCGCCCATGCGCGTCCTGGTGGTCGACGACGAGCCCTCGGTCCGCGAGGTGCTCACCCGGATCCTGAAGGTCGAGGGCTTCGAGGTCGAGCAGGCCGTCGACGGCCGCGAGGCGGTCCGGGCCCAGGCCGCGGCGCCCGCCGACGCGGTCCTGCTCGACGTCCTGATGCCCGGCCTCGACGGGCTCGAGGTCTGCCGCCGCCTGCGCGACACCGGCGACCGCACGCCGGTCCTGATGCTCACCGCGCGCGAGGGCGTCGGCGACCGCGTCGCGGGCCTGGAGGCCGGCGCCGACGACTACCTGCCCAAGCCGTTCGCGCTCGAGGAGCTGCTCGCGCGCCTGCACGCGCTGCTGCGCCGCTCCGGCTGGGACGCCGAGCGCGAGCGACTGCGCTTCGCCGACCTGGAGCTCGACCCCGTCAGCCACGACGTCACCCGTGACGGGCGCCACATCGACCTGACCCGGACCGAGTTCCTGTTGTTGGAGCTGTTCCTGCACCACCCGCGCCAGGTGCTGACCCGGGAGCAGATCTTCGAACGCGTGTGGGGCTATGACTTCGGCCCGGCGTCGAACTCGCTCGAGGTCTACGTCGGCTACCTGCGCCGCAAGACCGAGGCGGCCGGCGAGGCGCGGCTGCTGCACACCGTGCGCGGGTTCGGCTACGTCCTGCGGGCGCCGCGCGCATGACGTTCCGCCGCCGGATCGTCCTGCTGTCCGCCGCGGCCGTCGCGCTCGCGCTGGCCTTCGCGGCGACCATCACCTACATCGTGGTCCGCCAGGACCTGCGCGCGGGGATCGACGACGGGCTGCGCCGGACCGACCCGCAGATCACCACGGTCTTCCAAGAGCAGGACGGCGACCCGCAGCCGGGCCTGGGCGCCACGAAGGTGACGCGCGTCGCGGTCCCCGACGGCACGTTCGGCGGCGCGACCGGCGTGGCGCAGGCGACGCTCGAGTCCGGGCAGACGATCCTGCCGGCCGGGCCGGGCGCGGCCGCGCTGCCGGTCGACAACGCCGTCAGGGCGGTCGCGTCCGGGACGCACCCGCCGTTCCTGCGCGACGTCACGGTCAACGGCACGCACCTGCGGGTCTTCACGCGCCAGGGGCCGAGCGGCCAGGCGCTGCAGATCGCGCGGCCGCTGACCGAGGCCGACGCCACGCTGTCGCGCCTGCGCGGGGAGCTGGCGCTGGTGATGCTCTTCGGGATCGCGCTCGCCGCGGGCCTCGGCGTCGTCGTGTCGAGGATGGCGACGCGCCCGCTGGCGCGCCTGACCGCGACCGCCGAGCAGGTCACCGCGACCGGCGACCTGCGCCACCGGATCCCGACGCCGCCGGACCCGCCCGACGACGAGCCGACCCGCCTGGCCGCGTCGTTCAACGCGATGCTCGCGGCGCTGGAGGCCTCGCGCGACGCGCAGCGCCAGCTCGTCGCCGACGCCTCGCACGAGCTGCGCACGCCGCTGACCGCGATCCGGGCCAACATCGAGCTGCTCGGCCACGCGCCCGACCTGCCGCCGGCCGAGCGCGAGGCGATGCTGGCCAGCGCGCGCGAGCAGCTGGAGGACCTGACGGTGCTGGTCGGCGACCTCGTCGACCTGGCCCGCCCCGACCTGGTCGGCGCGCGCGAGGGCTGCGACGACCCGCCGGAGGAGCTCCGGCTCGACCAGCTCGTCGAGGCGGCGGTCGAGCGGGCGCGGCGGCACGCGCCCGACACGACGTTCAGCGTGGCCGCCGAGCCGACGATCGTGCGCGGCACGCGGGCGCGGCTGTCGCGCGCGGTCGGCAACCTGTTGGACAACGCGGTCAAGTGGTCGCCGCCCGGCGGCGCGGTCGAGGTCGAGGTCCACGAGGGCTCCGTGACCGTTCGCGATCACGGACCGGGCATCGCCGAGCCCGACCTCCCGCACGTCTTCGACCGCTTCTACCGCGCGCCGTCGGCGCGCGGGCTGCCGGGCTCCGGCCTCGGGCTGGCGATCGTCAAGCACGTCGCCGACGCGCACGGCGGGACCGTCGCGGCCGAGCGCCCCGCGGGCGGCGGAACGCTGATGCGCCTGGAGCTGCCCGAGCGCGACGCCTATTAGCGCCCTCCTCGCGAGCGTTCAGGGCGCTCTCATGTTCGCCGGGCTTGATGGTGGACATGAAGCCTCTGGCGATGATGATCGGCCTGGCGCTCACCGCGCTGGCGCTGGCGGCCTGCGGGTCGTCGGGCAACAACAACAGGAACGGGACCGGCGGGTCGGACGAGGACAAGGCGTTCGAGGGCGCCGTGAAGTACGCGCAGTGCATGCGCAGGCACGGCGTCCAGATGTCGGACCCCGAGCGCGGCACGAACGGCGGCATCCTGATGAAGGCCGGCGGCGACAAGGGGCCGGGCAGCGCCCCGAGCAAGACCAACACCGCCGACCCCGACAGCCCGGTCTTCAAGGCCGCCGACAGGGCCTGCGGCAGGTACCGGGTCGAGCCCGACAACGCGCACCAGCCCAGCCCGCAGGAGCAGGCCGAGCGCAACGACGCGCTGATCGGCTACGCGCGCTGCATGCGCGGCAAGGGCATCAACTTCCCGGACCCGAGGATCGACGGCAACCGGGTCTCGCAGCGGCTCGGGCCGGACGCGAACCCCAACGCGCCGAAGTTCAAGGCGGCCGACAGGGCGTGCCACGGGATCATCGCCAAGGTCATGCCCGACGCGCCGGGCGGCTCGGGGCCCAGCAGCAGCGGCAACGTGGAGGTGCAGCCGTGAGCACGAGCACGGGCACGGTGGCGGGCGCGGTCGTCGTCGCGGCGGCCGTCGCGGCCGGCGCGACGTGGCTGGCGACCGGGGACGACCACGGCAGCGCGGCGGTCGCCAACGACAGGGTCCCGCTCGGGACCGCGGTCGCCGCGCGGCGCGACCTGATCGACCGCCAGGACGTCGACGGGACGCTCGGGTTCGGCGACGCCAAGCCGGTGAGCGCGCCGGCGTCCGGGACGGTCACGCGGCTGCGCGCCGAGGGCTCGACGCTGCGGCGCGGGCAGTCGCTGCTGTCGATCGACGCGGTCGCGACCGGCTGGTCGCTGTACGGCCGGCGGCCGCTGTACCGCGACCTCGGCCCGGGCAGCAGCGACGGCCGCGACGTCCGCGAGGTCGAGCGCAACCTGAAGGCCTTGGGCTACGACCCCGGGACCGTCGACACCGACTGGACCTCGGCGACGACCGCGGCGGTCGAGGACTTCCAGGCCGACCGCGACCTCACCGAGACCGGGAGGGTCGAGATGAAGGACTTCGTCGTCACCGACGGCGCGGCGCGGATCGGCGCCCACAGCGCGAAGGTCGGCGACGCGGTCCGGCCGGGAGCGCCGGTCGCCAAGCTCACCGGGACGGGCGCGGTGATCGACGCGAGGATCGACGCGACCGCGGCGCCGGATGTGCACGCGGGCGACCGCGTCGTCGTGACGCTCCCCGACGGGCGCGACGGGCGGGGTCGCGTCACGCACGTGGGGCGCGTCGCGACGCCGGGCCAGGACGGCGAGGCCGCGACGGTCGCCCTGACGGTCACGCTGACCGGCAGGCGCAGGCTCGCGCTCGACGGCGCGCCGGTCAACGTGTCGCTGGAGACCGGGCGCACGCGCGCGGCGCTGGCGGTCCCGGTGACCGCGCTGGTCGCGACCGCGCCCGGCGTCTACGGCGTCGAGCTGGCGGCGACGCGGCGCGTCGTCCCGGTCCAGCTCGGCGCGAGCGCCGACGGCTGGGTCGAGGTGACGGGCTCGGGCGTGCGCGAGGGCGCGCGCGTGGTGGTCCCCCGATGAGCCTCGTGATGGAGGCGGTGACCAAGGAGTACCCCGGCGGCGTGCGGGCGCTCGACGACGTCTCGCTGGCGATCGGCGACGGTGAGCTGGTCGGGATCGTCGGCCCGTCGGGCTCGGGCAAGTCCACCATGTTGCACATCATGGGGACGCTGGAGCGGCCGTCGGACGGGCGCGTGGCGGTCGCGGGCGCCGACGTGGGGGAGCTCGACGACCGCGAGCTGGCGGGCCTGCGCGCGCGGCGGATCGGCTTTGTGTTCCAGCAGTTCTTCCTCCTGGACGGCATGAGCGCGCTGGAGAACGTCGCGCAGGGCATGCTCTACAGCGGGACGCCGGTTGATGTACGCCTTGCCGCGGCGCGCGTGGCGCTGGAGCGCGTCGGGCTCGAGCACCGGCTCACGCACTTCCCGGCGCAGCTCAGCGGCGGCGAGCGCCAGCGCGTGGCGATCGCACGGGCGGTCGTGGCGCGGCCGGCGATCGTGTTCGCCGACGAGCCGACCGGCAACCTCGACTCGCGCTCGGGCGGCGAGATCATGGTGTTGCTGCGCGAGCTGCACGGCGCGGGGACGACGGTCGTCGTGATCACCCACGACCGCGACCTCGCCGCGGCGCTGCCGCGCTGCGTGCACCTGCGCGACGGGCGCGTCGAGGTGGACGCGTGAGCGGCGCGGCGGCCACGGCCGGGTCGCGCCTGCTGCCCGCCGACCTCGTGCGCGTCGGCGCGGTCGGGCTGCGCACGCGGCGGCTGCGCGCGGCGCTGAGCGCGCTGGGCATCGCGATCGGGATCGCGTCGATGGTCGCGGTGCTCGGGCTGTCGGCGTCCTCCCGCGCGGGGTTGTTGTCGCAGTTGGACGCGTTGGGCACCAACCTGCTGACGGCCTCGCCGGGGCAGACGATCGGCGGCGACGACGCGTCGCTGCCGCGCCGGACGCGCAAGGTGCTGTCGCGCCTGGGCGGCGTGCAGCAGGTCGCGAGCGTCGAGGTGCTTCAGGGCGCGACGGTCCGGCGCACCGACCGGATCGACGCCGAGGAGTCGGGCGGGATCGCGGTCGCCGCCGCGGACCCGGAGCTCTTGTCCACCTTGGGCGGGACGATGGCGCGCGGCCGGTTCCTGAACGCGGCGACGACGCGGACGCGCAGCGTCGTGCTCGGCGCGATCGCCGCGCAGCGGCTCGGCGTCGACCGGCCGGGCATGTTGGTGTACATCGACGGGCGCTGGTGGACGGTGCTCGGGATCCTGCGCTCGCTGCCGTTGGCGCCCGACGTCGACCGTGCGGCGCTGATCGGCTACCGCGCCGCCGAGAAGGAGCTGGGCGCGGCGCGCAACGCGAGCAGCGTCTACCTGCGCGCCGACCCGGACCGCGTCGCGGCGACGCGCGCGCTGGTGCCGAGCGCGGTGAACCCGAGCAACCCGGAGGAGGTCGACGTCTCGCGCCCGTCGGACGCGCTGGCGGCGCGCGCGGCGGCCGACAGGACGCTGACGAGCCTGTTCCTCGGCCTCGGCGCGGTCGCGCTGCTCGTCGGCGGGATCGGGATCGCCAACACGATGGTCATCTCGGTGCTGGAGCGCCGCTCGGAGATCGGCCTGCGCCGCGCGCTCGGCGCGACCCGCGCCCACGTCCGCGCGCAGTTCCTGGTGGAGTCGCTCCTGCTCGCGCTCGGCGGCGGAGCGGCCGGGGTCTTCCTGGGGTCCTTGGTCACCGGCGCCTACGCGCAGGCACGCGGCTGGCAGACCGTCGTCCCACCCGAGGCCCTCCTCGGCGGCCTCGGCGCAGCACTGCTGATCGGCGCGGCGGCCGGCCTCTACCCGGCAGCCCGCGCGGCCCGCCTGTCGCCGACCGACGCGCTGCGGTCGACATGAAGCACTTGGTCAGGCCGCGGGCGCGGTGACGCTGCCCGCGTCGAGGGCTGACCAGGCGGCGGACACGGCTGCGATGCGGTCGTGGACGCCGAGCTTGTCGTAGATGCGCTCGGCGTGCTTGTGGATCGTGCGCGGGGAGATCTCCAGTGCCGTGGCGATCTCGGCGGTCGTGCGGCCGCGCATCATCTGCTGCAGCACCTCGGCCTCGCGCGGCGACAGGCCGAGCGCTTCGAGCAGCGCGCGGGAGGCGCTGCGGGCGGGGCGCTCGAAGACCAGGACGGTCGTCGCGCCCGCGCCGCCACCGCCGCGGCGCGCCAGGCGGCGGACGAGTAGCGCGCCGTCGCTGGTCTCCACGACCGTGTTCGGCGGCGTGTCGCGCGCGGTCAGATCGACCAGCGCGTCGGGCTCCAGCCGCCGCAGCGCGGCACGGCCGGCGGTGCTGGCGAACGCCACGCGGCCGCTCGCGTCGGTGACGACCAGCGCCTCGCCGCCGTCGTCGAGGCCTGCCTCGACCGCGGCGAGCACGTCGTGCAGCCGCTCGCGCAGCGTCGCGTTGGCGTGGGCCTGGATCAAGTGGGGCCGGGCGAGGTCGAGCATCCGCTTCTGCGGATCGGTGAAGTCGCGCTCGTCGGCGACGACGATGCCGATCACCAGCTGCGGCGGCGCGGGCAGCGTCACCGCCATCTGGTGCTCGACGCCGAGCGGGACGAACACCTCCCTGTAGAGGTCGAGCCTGCGGAAGCGCTCGGGGCTGATGACGTCCGACATCCGCGTCGCACGCGGGTCGCGCGTCTGCAGGTAGCGCTGGACGAGCGGGTTCTGGTGCCCGAAACGGCCCCAGGACTCCCGGATGCTCGGCGGCGGCTCCGGGTTGACCAGCGCCACGAGCGGCGTGCCGTCGCCGCCGATCTCGTTGTAGGACGTGCACGAGTTCGGGATCACCCGCGGCAGGACGTCGAGCAGCGCGGCGCGGAACCCGGGCAGGTCCTCGGCATGGTGGACCTCGCCGAGGAGCTCCAGCAGGCCCTGCAGCTCGCGCTCCGGCAGTCCTCCGTTCGCCACGTCTCCGAAGACAACCACACGCCCGGCGGCCCGTCGAGCCGACTTCTAGACCTTCGGCCAGGCCAATGCCTACGTGGTGTTGCGTATCTGGCGCGGCGGCCGCTTCCTCTGGGCACCGGGAACTGGTAGGCCTACATCATGCGACGGATCGCGATGCTCGCCGGCCTCTGCACGGCCTTGCTCTCCCTGCCGGCGACCGCGTTCGCGGCGGCCACGCCGGAGTCCTTCACGCTGCCCTCGGGCTACACCGTGTCGAACCTCGGGGTGGCCGTCGACGGGGCGGGCGACGTGTGGTTCGGCGCCGCCGGCCCCAACCACGTGCCCGCCGGCGGCTCGTCGGCGTCGCAGCCGACGCCGTCGATCGGGCGCCTGCACCCGTCCGCCGCCCACCCCGGCACCAGCGACGGCATCACGACCTACCCGACGCCCGACGCGCCGGCCACGAGCTGCTGCGCCAACCAGCTGCGCTCGTTGACCTACAACAAGGTCGACGACCACATCTACTACGTCCGCAGCGACGGCGGCTACGGCATGTTCACGCCCTCGGCGACCCAGCCCGGGACGACGACCGGCATCGCCTCGGGCGGCCTGTCCACGCCGACCGACCTCTGGGACGTCGCGGCGTCGCCCAACGGTGGCGCGTGGCTCACCGAGTACGGCTACAGCAACGCGGCCGGGTTCCCGGGCGATCGCATCGCCTACTACGACGGCGCGCTCCTCGAAGGCCCCAACATCGCGGCCCAGAACGGCCAGACCCAGCTCGACTCGCTGCGCTACGCCGCGCAGCCGATGGGGATCGCGGTCGATGCCGGCGGCCTGCCGTGGTTCGCGGAGTCCGACGCGGGCAACCCCGGCTACCGGATCGGCACCTACGTGGGCACCGGGAACAACTACACCGAGTACCCGATCCAGCCCTGCGAAGCGACCAACCCGTGCAGCGGCTCCTACACCGGCCAGGGCATCACCGACGTCGCGGTCGCCCCCGACGGCAAGATCTGGTTCACCAACTACCTCAACAGGAAGATCGGCACGTTCGACCCGGCGACCCACACGTTCACGCAGTTCACGGTGGCCTCGATCGACCCCTCCCTCGCGGCCGCCGCGCCGCGGACGATCACCGCGGCGCCGGACGGCACGATCTGGGTGACCAACTTCCACGCCTACGGCGCCGGCAACGCGCTGATCCGGATCGTCCCCGGCGACGACAGCCACCCGCCGACCGCGACCTACACGCCGCTGGGCTCGAACGACGCGCCGCTCGGGCTGACCGCGAGCGCCACCGACGTCTGGTTCACCACCGGGGCCGGGACGCTCAACCGCCTGGCCGGGGTGATCGGCGCGCCCGTCACGACGGGCGGCGGCGGCGCCGGCACGACGAGCGGTGGCGGCGGCGGTGGCGGCGCGGTGACCGCGACGCCGAGCACGCCGGCGCCCGTGGCCACGACGCCCGCCTCGTCCAGGCCGCCGGTCGTCCTCAGGCCCGCGTCGGTCGGCACCGCCCACGCCGACCCGCCTCAGACCAACAACGGCGCGATCAACACCAACCAGATCTGCGTCGGCCCGCCGGAGGCGCGCTGCTCGCTGATCTACCTCGTCCAGTCCCACGAGTACGTCAAGGGCTTCCCGTCCCGCGTCGGGGCGGCCAGGAAGAGGAAGCACAGGCCGCAGGTGCTCGCGACCAAGTCGTTGGTGTTGCACGGCGGCCAGTCCAAGAAGGTCACGATCAGGCTCAACCGGCTCGGCCAGCGGATCCTCAGGAAGCTCGGCAGGATCAAGGTCGACTTCGTGACCAGCGAGGTGCAGGCCAACGGCAGGACGAAGGTCATCTCGACCAAGGTCCTGACGATCAGGGCCACCAGGGCCAAGAAGAAGAGGCGCTAGCCGCCTGACAGACGCCGGTTTCGGTGCGTCGCGCCCTGGGGTATCGCGCGTGGCATGCGGTCCTGGGTCGGGAGGATGGCGGCGCTTGCCGCGCTGCTGACGATCGCCTGCGCGCCGGTGGCGCACGCGGGCGGCGGCCAGCAGCATCAACAACCACAACAGCAGCTGCGCGAGGACGCGGCGCGCACGTGGGCGTCGCTGACCGCGATGACCGACGCGACCTCCGGCCTGCCCGCGGACTCGCTGAACGCCGACGGCACCACGTCGGTCCAGACCAGCACCACCAACATCGGCGCCTACCTGTGGTCGGCGGTCGCCGCGCGCCGCCTCGGCATCATCGGCGACCGCGAGCTCGTCGCCCGCCTGAGCAGGACCATCACCACGCTCGAGCACATGGAGCGCTACGGCGACACCGGCCAGTACTACAACTGGTACGACCACACGACGGGCGCGAAGCTCACCGCCTGGCCGCCGGACCCGTCCCAGGAGTTCCACCCCATCTTGAGCAGCGTCGACAACGGCTGGCTGGCCGTCGGCCTGCGGATCGTCCAGCGTGCGGTCCCGCAGCTGTCGCGCCGCGCGGGCACGCTCTACGACGCGATGAACTTCGGGTTCTACTACCGGCCCGACGTCAACCGCGTGCTCTTCCACTACCGCCCGGACGACCCGGCGGCGTCGCCGTGCTGCTACGACACGCTGGTCTCCGAGTCCCGGATCGTCGACTACCTCGGGATCAGCAGGGGCCAGCTGCCGCCGAAGGAGTACTACGGCCGTTGGCGCACGTTCCCCGACACCTGTGACTACTCCTTCCAGGAGCAGAAGCCGACCGGCACCACGCGCACCTACTACGGCATCCCGGTCTACGAGGGCGCCTACACCTACAACAACACCAAGTTGGTGCCGTCGTGGGGCGGGTCGATGTTCGAGGCGCTGATGCCCGACCTCTTCGTCCCCGAGGAGCAATGGGGCCCGCGCTCGTGGGGCCTCAACCACCCGCGCACGGTCCAGGCCCAGATCCACCACGGTCTGGTCGACGCCGGCTACGGCCTCTGGGGCTTCAGCCCCTCCAACACGCCCGAGGGCGGCTACGGCGCCTACGGCGTCGACGCGGCCGGCATGGACCCCAACGGCAACCCCTCCAACGAAGACGGGACGCTCGTCGACCACGGCTTCCCGGGCTGCGACGGCAGCGGCGGGCGCCCCGCGCAGCCGGACCCGCCGGCCAGTGCCTACAGGAACGGCGTCGTGACGCCGCACGCCGCGTTCCTGGCGCTGCGCTACGCGCCCCAGCAGACGGTCCAGGACCTCGCCAAGCTCCGCGCGATCCCCGGCATGTACGACAGGTGGGGCTTCCGCGACAGCGTCAACACCACCACCTTGCAGCCGTCGGGCAGCTACCTCTCCCTCGACCAGGGGATGATCATGGCCGCGCTGGGCAACGCGCTCGGCGGCGACGTCCTGCGCCAGGCCTTCGCGCAGCGCCCCGAGGCCGCGGCGCTACGTCCGGTGATCGGCCAGGAGCAGTTCAGCCTCATCCCCTGACCGGGGGATCCCCGACGCGAATGGGCCATGTGTCGAGCCGCCTGCATCGCCGTGCCTAGGCGCCGACCAACGGGGGAGCCGTCGTACCTTCTCCCGAACAGAGGTAGTTCAACTCATGGGCGCCCTGCGTCTCTCCATCCGCACCAAGCTGCTCGCCAGCACCTTCTTGCTGATCGCGCTGACCGCGATCATCGCGTTCCTCGCCGTCGGCCGCCTGGGCGACGTCAAGGACCAGGGCTCCAAGCTCTACACCCAGACGTACACGCCGACCACCGTCGCGATCTACGTCAACGGCGTCGCCAAGGACCTGGCGCTCCAGAGCATGACCTACAACACGGTCGTGGCCGAGCACGCCGGCGACCTCGCCGCGGCCGGCAAGGACAAGCGCACCACCGCGCTCGTCAAGCAGATCGGCAAGGACCAGAAGACGCTCAAGAGCGTCATCCCGATGCTCGCCGGCGCGCCCAAGAACGTGCAGTCCTACGTCACGAAGATCGCGAGCGGCGTCAAGAACTACAACGCCGACCTCAAGGTCATCATGGGTCTGAAGCCCAACGACCCGCGCAACGCGACCTACGGCGTCAAGCTGGCCGGCGACATCCAGACGATCGACACCGCGTCCAACCAGATGACGACCTCGAGCGACAAGAACGCCAAGGCCGCCGTCAAGGACATCAAGAGCTCCTACAGCTCCGGCCGCACGCTGATCTTCGGCGCCCTGGCCCTGGCGATCGTCCTCGGCCTCGCCGCCGCGCTGCTGATCTCCCAGCAGGTCAAGAACGGCGTCCAGCAGATCCGCAAGCAGCTCACCTCGCTGCGCAAGAACGACACCGCCTCGCTGCGCGACGGCCTCGTCGGGATCTCCGAGGGCGACCTGACCCGCCGCGCCGCCGTCGTCACCCACCCGGGCGGCCGCACCTCGGGCGACGAGATCGGCGACATCGCCGAGATGGTCGACGAGATCACGACCGACACCGCCGCGTCGATCGAGTCCTACAACCAGTCCCTGGACTCGCTGGCCGGCATGATCGGCCGCGTCGGCGAGAGCGCCGCCGTCCTGTCCTCGGCCTCCGAGCAGATGGCGTCCACCTCCGGTGAGGCCGGCCGTGCCGTCGGCGAGATCGCCCACGCGATCGGCGAGGTCGCCCACGGCGCCGAGAAGCAGGTCAACACCGTCGAGGGCGCGCGCCGCCTGACCGACGAGATGGCCGAGGCCACCCGCAACTCCGCCGAGTCCGCCGCCGAGACCGCCCGCGCCGCCGAGTCGGCCCGCGAGGTCGCGACGACCGGCGCCGCGTCGGTCGCCAAGGCCACCGAGGCGATGGCCGCCGTGCGCAACGCCTCGACCGAGGCGACCGAGGCGATCCGTGACCTCGGCTCCAAGAGCGAGCAGATCGGCGGGATCGTCTCGACGATCACGACGATCGCCGAGCAGACCAACCTGCTGGCGCTCAATGCGGCCATCGAGGCCGCCCGCGCCGGCGAGCAGGGCCGCGGCTTCGCCGTGGTCGCCGAGGAGGTCCGCAAGCTGGCCGAGGAGTCCTCGCAGGCCGCGGCCTCGATCAGCACGCTGATCGGCGAGATCCAGAACCAGACCAAGCACGCGGTCGAGGTCGTCGAGCTCGGCGGGCAGCGCACCGACGAGGGCGCCACCGTCGTCGAGCAGGCCCGTGAGGCGTTCGACGTCATCAACGACCACGTGCAGGAGATGAGCGGTCGCGTCTCGCAGATCGCCGCCGCCGCGCAGCAGCTGAGCGCGACGAGCTCGCAGGTCGGCCACGAGGTCGCGTCGGTCGCGGCCGTCGCCGAGCAGACCAGCGCCGCCACGCAGCAGGTCAGCGCGTCGACCGAGGAGACCTCGGCCTCGACGGAGCAGATCGCCGCGTCCGCGCAGACCCTGGCCGCCACGGCGACCGAGCTGCGCACGCTGGTCGGCCAGTTCTCGCTGGTCGCGCCGGAGGCCGCCGACACGGTGGTCGAGGAGTACTACGAGGCCTAGGGCTTCGAGGACACCGGCAGTTGGTTGTGGGCGGAGGCGACCTCGATGAGGTCGCCTTCGTCGTAGTAGTCCACGGCCACGCCGCTCACGGGCATGCCGCGCTCCCTCTCGCACTGGGCGATCCGCTTGGTCAGGAACGCCTTGGTGAGGACGGGGCGCTGCGCGCTCGGCGACGGCGGGAAGCGCTCGACCCAGTTGTTCAACATCAACATCGGGCTGTCGGCGCTGCCGCGGTAGCGCCTGCAGGTGAAGTCGGCCGCGTTGCGGTTGCCCAGCGGCGTGTCCTGGATCCACGCGAAGGCGGAGCTGAGCCAGGGCACGCTGCCGTCGGGCTCGTTCTCGGTGAAGACGACCATGCGCTTGCCGGACCTGACGAGCTCGCCGAGCGTGGGCAGCGGCTCGCCGCGGTGCAGCGTCTCGGCGTACCTGGTGGTGTCGGTCGCGTCGAAGGCCTGCTTCAGCGACTCGTCCCTGACGTAGGACTCCAGCACGAGCTCCAGCACCGCGCCCGGGTTGGCCTGCAGGTAGCGGCGCATCTGGGTCAGCGTGTCGGTCATGCGCGTCGCGCCCAGCTCGCAGACGGTGTGGCAGAGCCAGACCTCGCGCGGGCCGCGCGCCTGCGCCGTCGTGCGCGTGATCGAGAGGCCGAGGCGGTCGAGCGCCCTCAGCGCGCCGTCGTCGAGCTCCCTGGCGACCTTGTTGGCGTCGCGGCCCTCGCCGGCGAAGTCGGTCTGGACGCGGCCGCTGCTGAGCGTGCGCCCGTAGTGCGGGTCCAACAGGAACAGCCGGATCCCGTCGGAGAGCTGGCGCGGGATCGACCGGCGCTGGTCGGGGATCGTCCAGCCGGCCACGTCGGCGGCGCCCATCGAGTTGTGGGTGCCGGGGAACAGGACCTCGTTGAGTCGCCGATCGCAGAGCGCCTTCGACCCGTTGCAGCCCGCGGGCGGCGCGGCGGCGGTCGTGCGCTGCCTGCCCTCGTGCAGGACGAGCGCCGCCGCGGCCGAGGCGAGGACGAGCGTCAGGACCGCGGCGGCGGTGGCGACCGCCAGGCGGCGGCGCGTGGCCGGGGCTTGTTGGTGGTGTCGCTCGGGGAACTGGAAGCCCGCGCGGCCGAGCGCGGTCAGCAGCTCGGTCGCGCCCAGGTAGACGATCGCGGCGCCGAAGATGTAGGCGATGATCCTGAGCGCCAGGTCGGGCTCGACGAGCACGATCAGGCCCGCGCCCGCGATCAGCACGCCGCGCACGCCGAGGGCCAGCGAGGCCTGCGGGCGCGCGGTCAGGCGCCGCGCCTGGCGGCGGACGGCGTCGGGGTCGATCGCGCTCAGCACGCCGGCCGCGAGCACGAAGCCGACGACCGCGGCGATCAGCAGCAGGCCGCCGAGGTCGCCGAGGAACGCGTCCCAGACGCCGCCGGCCGCTGCGCGCAGGTCGTCGGTCGGGATCGCGTCGCTGCCGTGCAGCCCGCGCAGGACGAGCGTCCGGGCGGTGCCCAGCGCGATCTCGGCGACGATCGCCGCCATGCCGAGCCCGAGGCCGAAGACGGTCAGCACGCGGCCGCGGTCGCGGGCGAGCGCCAGCGCGGCGGCGAGCAGCGCGAGCGCGAGGACCGGCAGGATCAGCGCCCAGGTCCGGAGCGCGTCGGCGGCGTGCAGCGTGCGGTCGGCGAACGTGCGGTCGCGCAGGTCGACCAGCGTGGTGTCGGCGTTCTGCGGCAGGCGCCTGGCGACGTCGGGCGCGAGGCTGCGCACCGCCGACAGGACGACGGTCCCGGTGTCGGCGAGGTCGAGGACGAACGCGCCGCCGTCGCGGTCGAAGAGCAGCGAGTGCGCCTGCAGCGCGGCGCCGCGGACGAGGCCGTTGAACGCGGGCGTCCCGACGACCGCGCCGACCGCGGTCTCCAGCAGCGGGCGCGCGGTGACGAGGTCGGGCGAGCCGCGCTCGAGCAGGCCGATGACGATCTGGCGTGAGGCGACCTCGCGGACGGCGGGGTCCTGCAGCGCGGCGGTCGCGCGGGTGGCGAACTGGTCGCGGTCGGCGACCTCGTCGCGCAGGTAGAGCGCCACGATCGCAGCGACGGCCGCCAGCGCGGCGAGCGCGCCGAGCACCACCGCCAGGAGGTCGCGCCGTGACCGGGTCACGGGCGCGAGCCTACTTGCTCGCTAGGGTGGATCGGATGGGCCAGGACGCGACCGACGAGCAGCAGCTGGCCGCGGAGCAGGCGCATCTGGACCGGACGTGGGTGGCCTACGACACGATCCTGCGGGCGCTGAGCGGCGAGCGCGGCGCGGGGATCGACGAGTTCGCCAACGAGGCGCTGGAGCGGATGCGGCGCGAGCGGCTGCGGCTGTACACCGCTGCGTCGGGACCGCTGTACTTCGGGCGGATCGACCAGCGCGACGGCGTTGTGCGGTATGTCGGTCGCCACGCGATCGCCGACGAGGCCAACGACCTGCTGGCGGTCAACTGGCGCGCGCCGGCGGCCGAGCCGTTCTACGCGGCGACGCCGGAGGACCACCGCGGCCTGTCGGCGCGACGGCGGCTGGACGTCGAGGACCGGCGGGTCCTGGGCTTCGTGGACGAGTCGCTGCGCGACACGAGCGCGCTGGACGCGGCGATCGACGTCGACATCACGCGCCAGCGCGTGGGGGAGATGCGCCAGATCGTCTCCACGATCACGCCCGACCAGTACGGGTTGATCGCGCGCGACGTGGACGGCGCGCTGGTGATCCAGGGCGGGCCGGGGACGGGCAAGACGGCGGTCGGGCTGCACCGCGCGGCGTGGCTGCTGTACGCGGATCCGGCCTTGGCGCGGGCGGGTGTGCTGGTGGTCGGCCCGAACGAGGTGTTCATCGCCTACATCTCGCAGGTGCTGCCGTCGCTGGGCGAGACGACGGTCGAGCAGAAGGCGGTCGACGGCCTGGCGCAGGTGCGCGGCGACCGGGCGTCGGAGCCGACCGACGTGGCGACGCTGAAGGGCTCCGGCCGGATGGCGGAGTTGTTGTCGCGGTTGCTGTGGGCGCGGGTGGAGGTGCCGGAGGCGGCGGTCAAGATCCGGCTCGGGCGCGACCTGCTGGTGATCGAGCCGAGCGAGGTCGCGCGGCTCGTGGAGGTCGCGCGGTCGCAGACGCGGTCGTTCGCGATGGGGCGCGACCGGTTCCGGGCGAAGATCGGCGACTGGGTGTCGGGCCGCGCGCACGACCCGGCCGGGCTGCGCAGGACCAAGGAGTACAGGAAGCTCGTCGACGCGGTCTGGCCGCGGGTGACGGCCGATCAGCTGTTCCTGATGGCCTTGCGCGGGCGCGAGCGGCTGGAGTCCTGCGCCGCCGGGCTGCTGTCGGCCGACGAGGTCGACCTGCTGCTGTCGAGCGGGCCGCCGAGGCCGAGGAACGCGTGGCGGCACTCCGACGTGCCGCTGCTGGACGAGGCGCGCTGGCTGATCGACCCGGACCTGCGGACGTACGGGCACGTCGTGGTCGACGAGGCGCAGAACCTGACGCCGATGGAGCTGCGGATGGCGGCGCGCCGGGCGCGCGGGCACGCGATGACGATCCTCGGCGACATCGCGCAGCGGACCGCGGACGCCGAGCTGGCGTCGTGGGGCGAGGTCGTCGCGGCGGCGGGCGTGGGGCGCTTCGACGTCGCCGACCTGCGCGTGAGCTACCGCGTGCCCGACGACTTCCTGCGGCTGGCGGCGACGGTCGCGCCGGCGGGCGCCGGGCAGCAGCCGCGCGGGGTGCGCAGCGCGCCGTGGCCGGCGGTGGCGGTGGAGACGCCCGCGGAGGGCCTGGCCGGCGCCGTCGTCGCGGTCGCGACCGCGCTGCGCGAGCGCGTCGGCTCGGTCGGCGTCGTGGCGGCGCAGGAGCATCATGATGTCCTTCGCGCGGCTGGCCTGGCGGAGGCGACCGAGCACCTCTCCGGCGGCATCGACCTGCTGGGGTTGCAGGCCGTCAAGGGCCTCGAGTTCGACGCCGTGCTCGTCATCGAGCCCGCCGCGATCCTCGCCGAACGCCCCGACGGCGGGCCGGGCGGGTTGTACACCGCCCTGACCCGCTCGACGCGCGCGCTGGCGATCGTCCACGCGCAGCCGCTGCCGGACGCGCTGGCCGCCGCGCCGGAACTGCACCCGGTCGCGCTCGACGCGGCCGTCGCGCAGTTCGGCTAGTCAGCCCCTCGCGAGGTCGGCGCGCGCTGCGGGCGAGGCGAGGCCTTCGCGCGAGACCTCGCTGACGCGGATGTCATAGGCCTTGCCCGGCTCGACGGTCGGCAGCTCGACCTCGCCGCGGGTGCCGTCGACCTCGACGTTCCTGGTCTGCGGCGGCCTGCGCTCGTCGGGCGAGTTGATGGTGATGGTCAGCGCGCGGGGCGCTTCGCCGGTGGCGTCCCAGGTCAGCCGCGCGGTCTCGCCGGTCCGGGCCACGGCGATGCGGGGCGCGGCGGGCGCGGGCGGGCGGTCCTCGACCGCGGGCGCGGCGGCGGGTGGGGCGTCGAGCAGCGCGAGCGGGTCCAGCCACTGCCTGTGGACGCCGGGCGAGCGCGGCGAGTCGTCGTCCTGCGGCGCGCCCGCGGAGCGCGTGTCGCCCCAGTGGCCGAGCCAGCGGATCCAGCGCCTGGTCGCGTCGCCGCTGACGACCTCGACGAGGCGCTGGCGGTCCGGGCTGGCACGCCTGCCGTCGGCGTGGTCGAACCACACGCCGGTCCAGTGCCTGCCCGCTGCGAAGTACGCGGCATGCGACCCGCGCGCGACGTAGACGACCGGGCGCTGCGTGCCCGCGACCTTCTCGACCCTCGACCACGCGCGCGGCTCGGCGTGCCTGTGCTGGGCGTAGACGGCGAGGTCGGGCGTGCGGTCCGGGCCGCCGAGGCGGAGCTGGACCATCTCCCAGTCGCCCTCGTGCAGGCCGGCCCTGATGATCCTGCCGATCAGGTTGTAGTCGTTGTAGAAGTAGCAGTACCAGTACTGCAGCCACGTGACCCTGTCGCTGTCCTCGACGACATGCCCGTAGACCACGTTGGCGATGTTGGGGTCCATGTGCAGCGTCGCGGCACGGGACGCGTAGTTCCTGTCCGGGCAGCCGAGCGTGTCCCACTCCGCCCACCTGAACTGCGTGCCGGGGTACGGGTCGGAGCTCAGGAACGCGAGGTCCAGGCCGGCGCCGGCGACCTTGAAGTCGGTGGCGTCGCCGGCCCGTCGCAGCCGCATCCCGGGCGACCTGACGAACATCTCCGCCGCATCGGCGAAGTACATCTCCTGCTGGTCGTACTTCAGATGCGGCTGGTAGGTCTCGAGCAGCTGCGCGGTGTCGCTCACCGCGCAACTTTACACCGCGGCGGCCGCCTGCTCCAGGGCCGTCGCGAAGCCGCTCACGTCGGCCTCGGTCGTGTCCCAGGAGCACATCCAGCGGACCTCGCCGGTGGACTCGTCCCAGGTGTAGAAGGGGAACTCGGGGCGGACGGCGTCGGCCAGCGCGGGCGGCAGGATCGCGAAGACCGCGTTGGCCTGGACGGGGCGCGTGACCTTGACGCCCGGGATCGTCGCGACGCGCTGGGCGAGCAGCTGGGCCATCGCGTTGGCGTGCTCGGCGCTGCGCTGCCACAGGCCATCCTCCAGCAGCGCGACGACCTGCGCGCTCATGAAGCGCATCTTGGAGGACAGCTGCGCGTGCTGCTTGCGCAGCCAGGCGAAGCCGTCCGGGCCCGGCTCCTTGAGGAAGACGACGACCTCGACGCCGAGCGCGCCGTTCTTGGTCAGGCCGAAGGAGACGGCGTCGACGCCGGCGTTGGTCGTGAGGTCGGCGAGCGAGGCGCCGTTGGCGACCGCGGCGTTGGCCAGGCGCGAGCCGTCCACGTGCAGGAACAGGCCGTTGGCGTGGGCGACGTCCGCGAGCTGGCGGGTCTCCTCGACGGAGTAGACGGTCCCGAGCTCGGTGGTGTTGGCGACCGAGATCACGCGGACCTGCGGAGCATGTTCATCACCTTGGCGGGCGAGCAGCGGCTCGATCTGCGCGGGGTGGAGCTTGCCGCTGCCCTGGGTCGGGAGCGTCAGCAGCTTGATCTGCGCCATCCGCTCGGGCGCGGCGGCCTCGTCGACGTGGAGGTGGGAGGTATCCGGCGTGACGACGCACTCCCACGAGCGCGTGAGCGCGCCGAGGCTGAGGACGTTGGCGGCGGTGCCGTTGAAGACGATCCACGGCTGGGCGGCCGGGCCGAACTGGTCCTTGATCAGCTCGGTGGCCTTGGCCGTCCAGGGGTCGGCGCCGTAGGAGACGGCGTGGTCGGCGTTGGCCTCCGCGATGGCCGCGAGGACCTCGGGGTGGGCGCCGGCGTAGTTGTCGGAGGCGAACGCGCGCATGTGGGTGTCCAGGCTAGCCGTGGAGGTGCAGGCGCTGGCCGTTGACCTTGCGCGCCGCGTCCGAGCACAGGTAGACGAGGCCGGCGGCGATCTCGTCGGTGTCGGTGAACGTCTTGTAGGCCTTGTCGGGGTTCTCGGCGCGCATCTGGGGCGTGACGATCGCGTTGACGACGGCGACGTTGGCGGTCCCGCCGGTCTCGGCCAGCTCGGCGGCGAGCGTGAGGGTCCACGCCTCGGCGGCGGCCTTGGTGGCGGCGTAGGCGGCGTTGCCGGCGGTCGGCCTGGCGACGACGTTGGAGGAGACGGTCGCGAAGCGGCCGTTCGTCCCGGCGGCCTTCAGCAGCGGCGCGAAGGCGCGGGTGGTGTGGACGAGGGTGTGGAAGAGCAGGCCCTCGAGGAGGTCGAGGTCGGCGAGGTCCATCGCCTCGACGGTGTCGCCGCCGCGCCAGCCGCCGACCAGGTGCAGCACGCCGTCGACTTCTCCCAGCTCTTGCGCCCAGCCCTGCGCGCCCTCCTCGGTGAGGAGGTCGACGCCGTGTGTCACGTGGGCGATCTCGCTGACCGGCGCGGCGTGGTCCTTGCTGCGGTCGGCCGCGGCGACCCAGGCGCCGGCGTCGACCAGCGCCTGGCAGACCGCGGGGCCGAGACCGCCACCGGCCCCGGCGACGGCGATCCGGCGTCCTTCGAGAGGCTTCGTCATGCCGCGACCGTAGCGCGCGGCGGCCGCACGAGGGTGGGCTCCAGCTTGGCCTTGAGCGAGGTGTAGAACATGCTCAGCGGGAACTCGTCGGGCTTGACGTCGTCGATGTACGGGCGCGGGTCCTCGACGTCGGCGTACGTGCGGGCGGTCGCCGTCCAGGTCGAGCCCGAGGCGGCCGGGACGTAGCGGGCGACGAGGTCGTGCGCGGCGCCCCACTGGGCGAGCTTGGAGCGGTCGATGCCCTCGCGGTACAGCGTCTCGACCTCGGTGCGCAGGCCGCCGACGCCCTCGGCGAGGCGGTCCCACTCGACGGTCAGGCGGTTGTCGGTCCAGTGCACGAAGCCGTGGCGGTGCAGGTAGGCGAACAGCAGCTGGCCGCCGAGGCCGTCGTAGTTGCGCACGCGCGGGCCGGTGACGGGGAAGCGGAAGATGCGGTCGAAGAGGACCGCGTACTGGACGTTCCTGGCGAAGGCCATGCCCTCGGACTCGAGCTTGACGGCCTCGCCGAAGGCGGTGAGGTCGCAGCGCAGCTCCTCCAGCGAGTACATCCAGTACGGCATGCGCTGGCGGATCATGAAGGGGTCGAACGGGAGGTCGCCGCGGCTGTGCGCGCGGTCGTGGACGAGGTCCCACAACACGTAGGTGTCGAGCGAGAGGCGCTCGGATCGCAGCAGCGCGGCGGCGTCGGGCGGGAGGTTCAGGCCGACGGTGTCGGCGGCGGCGGAGACGACGCGGCGGAAGCGCTCGGCCTCGCGGTCGCAGAAGATGCCGCCGAAGTGGTTGGCGGGGCGGCCGGCGACGGCGACGGTCTCGGGGAAGAGCGTCGCGCACTCCGAGTCGTAGCCGTTGGTGGAGTCGGTGAGCGTGATCGGGACGAACTTGGCGTTGTCGTAACGGTCGCGTTCGAGGTCGGCGAGCCACTCGGGCCAGGGCGTCCGGATCAGGACCGCCTCGAAGCGCGTGTCGCGCGACGAGCCGTTCTGCAGGTACATGGGGAAGAGGACGAGGTGCTCGATCGCGTCGGTGCGGTGGAGGTCCGGGCGGAACGCGTCGAGCGCGGCGGTGAAGTCGGGCTTGGTGGCCGGGTCCCAGTGGTTGAGGTCGTTGACCGCCGCCCTGAGGTAGTCGGCCTCGTGGGGGAACCTGGGGGCGAGGCCCTCAATGCCGTCGACCATGTCCCTGACCAGCGCGGTGACCCCGGCGCGGTCGTTCTTGTCCATGTCGATCGAGCCGTCGGCGGCCTGGAGCAGGCGCAGGGCGTCGGTCGCGGTCTTGAGCTTGGCCCAGGCGGGGTCCTGCTCGGCCTCGGAGCGGTCGGGCGCGGCGGGCGTCGCGTAGGCGTGCTGCGCGGCCCAGGCGACGACGTTGGTGAAGAACGTGGCGTGGCCGAGGTCGCCGATGCAGTCGTCGCCGAAGAGGTCGGAGTCGGCGAAGACGGCGACGCGGCCCTTGCCGTGCCTCAGCGCCAGCGCGAGCGGGGCGTTGGGTGCAGAGGCCGTGGGGGCAGTGCGGGCGAGGACCTGGAAGTCGGCGCCCGCGTGCGTGACGGTGAGCGTTCCCGCGCGGTAGAAGACGGCGCCGGAGACACCTGCGAGCAGGTCGCCGTCCGCGCCACGCCGCCCGTTGCCGAGGTGCGCACGGACCCACGCCGTGCTGGCGTTCAAGTTGTTGTCGTAGTCCTGGACCGTGGCGTGCTCGATCTGGACGCCGAAGCGCCGCAGGAGCTCGTTGAGGTTGTTGTCGTACTTGTCCTGCTCGCTCTCACCGAGGACGATCAGCCCGCCGCCGGCGTTGACGTAGGCCTCGAGCGCGTCGAGCTCGGCGCGCGTCAGGATCGGGTCGCCGACGCCCGTGGTCGCTTCCCACTTCGGGGCGGACGGGTGCGCGATGACGACGACGTCGGCCTCGCTCAGCATCCAGTCCTCGAGCGTCGCGTCCTCGTTGACGACGACGTCGGCGCGCCGCGCGCGCAGGAGGTCGGCCGCGCGCGCGTAGGAAGCATCGGCCGGGTGCGTCGGCTGCATCTTCGCCGCGACCTCCGGGCGCACGGTCCAGGCCTCCTGATGGGCCTCGTCGAAGAGCACACGGATCACGGGTCGCAGATCGGCCATGCCAGAAAGGCTAGATCTGGGGCGACGCGCGCTCAACCCCATTATCCTGCCGGTGATGAGCGATTCCTTGCACGCCGACGAGGTCGACCGCAAGATCCTTGCGTGCCTGGTCGAAGACGGCCGGGCGACGTACGACGACGTCGGCCGCCAGGTGTCGCTGAGCGCGCCGGCGGTCAAGCGCCGCATCGACCGTCTTCGCGAGCGTGGGGTGTTGCGCGGGTTCACCGCGCTGGTGGATCCCGCCGCGCTGGGGGCGACGACCGAGGCGCTGATCGAGCTCTTCTACGCCCCCGGCATCGGCCTCGGCGAGGTCCGCGACTCGCTGCGACCGATCCCCGAGATCGCCGAAGCCTGGTCGGTGACCGGCGACGCCGACTGCATCGTCCGCGTCCGCGCCCGCGACCCCCAGGACCTCGAGCGCATCATCATGGAGCTCCAGCGCGAATCCGCCGTCATCCGCACCCGCTCCCAGATCATCATGTCCCGCCTGATCGAACACCGCGACTGAGCGACCGTCCCCTCAACACCTCCACCGTTCCGCCTGACCGACGGTGTGACTAGTCGCCAGGGTCGTAGGACGTTGCGTCGTAGGGGAGGTCCGGGTGCTCGCCTGGGGTTGACAGCGAGTAGGTGCGGAGGGTGCCCGTGTCGGGGTCGAAGGCGACGGCGTGGGTCAGGGTGAAGGGTGGGGGATCGGCGCCGGCGAGTTGGTCGGCGAGGCGGGTTGAGATGTAGGACATGGCGGCCATTGTCCGGACGCGGCTGGCGAAGAGCTCCTGGCCGACGAAGAGCGCGTTGTCGCGCAACGCCTCGGCCAACGCGGGCGCGAGGTCCGGTAGCTCGTCCTTGGCCGCGGCGGCCAGCTCGTAGGTCGTGCGGTCGATGATCGCCACGCGCGTGTAGAACCCGTAGAAGACGCTGTGCAGCGCGTCGGCCCGCTCGTCCTCGGGCAGCTCGTCGACGTAGGCGGCCAGGGAGTCGACCAGCGACGGCACGCCCGTCATGCCGCCACCCCGAGCAAGGACGGTGACAACACGGAGTCCGCCGAGCCCTCGACGCGGATCCCCGCCAGCCGGCCGTAGTGGTCGAAGTCCAGCACGAGGCTGTCCAGCGCCGGGATCGCGCCCGCCTCCTCCAGCGCGCCGAGCGCGACGGACTCCCGGACCTCGGGCGTCCCGCCGCCGCAGAACAGCGCGACGTACGCCGCGCCGCTGCTCTCCTCGACCGTCACCTCCACCTCGACGAGGCCCATCACTTCACGAGCGGCTTGCCGAGCGGGTAGCCCGGGCCGCCGGTCGCGACCGACGCCGCGCTCAAGAACAAGTACAACCCGAGGGCCGCGAAGGCGAAGCACACGTACCCGGCGGCCTTGGTCATCGTCGCGCTCGGGTCGAGCGTCCCGATGATCAGCAGCACCAGCGCGAGGACGACCAGCGCGATGACCGCGGTGAACGCGACCGGCAGCCGGAGCGTCGCCACCGTCAGCGCCGCCATCACGATCGCCCACGTGATCTGGAACTCCGCGACCGTGTGCGTCACGTCGGCCGGCGGGATCCCGTACCAGCCGTGCGTCAGCCCGAGCACGAGCATCCCGTAGCTCAGCCAGAACCCGGCGAACAGCCCGAAGATGCAGGCGACCAGCGTCTGCCCGAGCGAGATCGCCCACAGCGTCGAGATCACCAGCCCGAGGCCGGTCCCGGCCATGATGATCGCCACCGGCGTGCCGACCGCGGCGGGCGAGACGTAGCCGACGAGCGCGAACGCCAGGGCGATCGATCCGGCGACGAAGATCGGCAGCCCGAGGATCGCCGGGTCGCCGGCGGTGTAGGGCGGCGGCTCCACGGCGGCAGCGGCGGCGGGTGCCGGGATGTTGAGCGGCTCTGCGATGGTCGACATTGCTCACCTTCACCGAAGGGGGGACAGGATCGGCCGGGGCGTGGTTGGCCCTCGACCTCGGTGACCGGCGACGCTAGTGTGGAATGGCACCAGTGCCAAGAAGACCGCGGTCTTCTCGCAATGCTGGACGAAGCAGGAGAGCCATGACCCCACAGGCGGCGTCGCACGCCGATCCGGAGGACCGTCCGACCCCTTCGCGGAGCGACTGGGTCGCGGTCGACGCTGCGACGATCCCGGCCAAGCTCGCCCGCGAGCTGCGCGACGCCTGGGAGGGCTTCGTCGACGGCCACACGCTGGACCGGTCCGAGGACGAGGGCACGCCGCCGATCCGCAACCCGATCGCCGCGTCGTGGCGGCGCTCGCGCGACGCCGGCGTCGACCCGCACGGCCGCCAGAACGCGCCGTCGCTGATGGAGTTGCCCGGCGCGCGCGCCTCCTGGACGGCGCACCCGCTCGCGATCGCCGCGCCGCTGATCGACGAGTGCATGTCGGCCGCCGCCGTCGACGCCGACCACCTGATGGTCATCAGCGACGCCTCCGGCATGCTGCTCAGCATCCGCGGCGACGTCACGCTGCGCAGCCGCGCCGCCGACGAGATGAACTTCGTCGAGGGCGCGCTCTGGAGCGAAGCCGGGGCCGGCACCAACGCCGTCGGGACCGCGCTGGCCGCCGAGCATGCGGTCCAGGTCTTCGCCGCCGAGCACTTCACCGAGCCCGTGCAGCGCTGGACCTGCGCGGCCGCGCCGATCAGCGACCCGGACACCGGGAAGCTGCTCGGCGTCATCGACCTCACCGGCGACATGAGCAGCGTTCACCCGCACAGCCTCTCGGTCGTCGTCGCGACCGCGCGCGCCGTCGAGCAGCTCCTGCGCATGCAGCTGCGCGAGGCCGACGAGCAGCTGCGCAGCCGCTACGCCGCGCAGCTGCACCCGGCCGGCGCCGCGCTGGTCACCGCGGCCGGGCGCGTGATCGCCGACCCGCGCGGCCTGCTGCCCGACATCGGCGCGATCCCGCCGGGCGGCGGCCGGATCGTCCTGCCCTCCGGGACCGAGGTCGTCGCCGAGCCCGTCGCCCACGACGCGCCCGAGCTGTTCCTGGTCCATGACGGCGCCACGCGCCGCCGCACGGTCACGCTCCCGCGCCCGCAGCTCGAGCTGCGCCTGCTCGGCGACGGCCAGGCCGGCGTCCGCCTGGACGGCGTCGCGCTGCGGCTGCGCCCGCGCCTGGTCGAGCTGCTCGCGCTGCTGATGCTGCACCGCGGCCGCGCCGGCGCCGAGGCGCTGTGCCCCGAGCTCTACGGCGCCGCGGGCCATCCGGGCAGCGTCCGCGTCGAGATGTCGCGCCTGCGCAAGCTGCTGCCCGGCGCGATCGAGCCCGGCGGCTACGCGCTGATCTGCGACGTCGACGCCGACGTCAAGCACGTGCGCGAGGCGCTCGGCCGCGGCGCGGTCGGCGAGGCCGCCGCGGCCTACCCCGGATCGCTGCTGCCCGCGTCGCAGGCGCCGGGCATCGTCAGCGCCCGCAAGGAGCTCGACCACTGGCTGCGCCAGGCGGTCATCACCTCCGACGACCCCGACGCCCTGTGGGCGTGGGTCTCGGCGCCCGCGGGCAGCGACGACCTGCTCGCCTGGCAGCGCCTGCTCGGCGCGCTGGAGTACACCGACGCGCGCCGCAGCCTCGCCGCCGCGCGGGTCGGCGACCTGCGCCACCGCGCCGCCGCCGACGCACCCTCCTCCGAGCTGTAGCGGCCGTGTAACAGGACGGTGGTGCACTAGCTCCAGGTCGCGCCGGTGGGGCGCGTCGGAGAAGAGGAGCCCGGCATCACCACACACCATCCAGCCGCTGTCCCCGGCACGCGAGCCCGTGGCGTCAGCACCGCCCGCACCGTGCTGCGGCTGCTCACCTACCTGGCCGAGTCCGACGCCGGGCTGCGCGCCGACGCGGTCGCCGCGCGGCTGGGCAAGAGCCCGTCGACGGCCTACAACCTGCTCGACACGCTCGTCCGCGAGGGCTTCGTCGTCCACGGCGCCGACGGCGCCTACCGGCTGACGGCCGACGCCAACGCGCTCGTGCCGCCGGTCAGCGCGACCGCCGCGCGCCTGCCCACCGGCCTCGACGGGATCCTCGACACGCTGTTCGAGCGCACGCACAAGCGCGTGTACCTCGCCGCCGCACAGTCGGGCCGCGTGATCATCCCGCTGGCCCGCGGCCGCCAGGGCATGCCGCGGATCCCCGGCCTCGGCGCGCGGATCGGGGAGAACGCCCACGCGCTGGCGCTCGGCAAGGTCGCGCTCTCGCTGCTCGACGACGCCGGGATCGACCGCTACGCCCGCGCCGGGCTGCGGGCGTTCACGCCCAAGACGATCACCGACCCGGACCGGCTGCGCACGCAGCTGGCCGCGATCCGCGGCGGCGCGGTCGCCTTCGACGCCGAGGAGTTCCGCGAGGACTTCTGCTGCCTCGCCGCGCCCGTGCTCAACGTGCGCGGCCAGGCCGTCGCCGCGCTCGGGATCTCGATGTCCGCGCGCTGCTTCGAGCTGGAACGCGCCGAGCTCACCGAGGCGCTGTGCGAGGTCGCGCTGCAGGCGTCGGTCGTCCTCGGCGTTCCTGAGATCCCGGAAGACCGACGCGTTCTTGAGCCACGGGCCGGGGCGAACCTAAGGTCCGCCACGGCAACGTCATCAGACATCTCCATAGGAGAGGAAGTCGCATCATGAGCAGAGCCAGCATCACCAAGGCTCACAACAAGATCCAGGAGCTGTCCTGGGACCCGACGTTCGTCGAACCGGTCGACAAGTACCCGACCGACTACACGTTCGAGAAGGCTCCCAAGAAGGACCCGCTCAAGCAGGTCCTCCGCTCCTACTTCCCGATGGAGGAGGAGAAGGACAACCGGGTCTTCGGCGCGATGGACGGCGCGATCCGCGGCAACATGTTCCGCCAGGTCCAGGAGCGCTGGATGGAGTGGCAGAAGCTGTTCCTGTCGATCATCCCGTTCCCGGAGATCTCCGCCGCGCGCGCCATGCCGCTGGCCATCAACGCGGTGCCCAACCCCGAGGTCCACAACGGGCTGGCCATCCAGATGATCGACGAGGTCCGCCACTCGACGATCCAGATGAACCTCAAGCGGCTGTACATGAACCACTACATCGACCCGGCGGGGTTCGACATCTCCGAGAAGGCGTTCTCGAACTGCTACGCCGGCACGATCGGCCGCCAGTTCGGCGAGGGCTTCATCACCGGTGACGCGATCACCGCGGCGAACGTCTACCTGACGATCGTGGCCGAGACGGCGTTCACGAACGTGCTGTTCGTGGCGATGCCCGGCGAGGCGGCGGCCAACGGCGACTACCTGCTGCCGACCGTCTTCCACTCGGTGCAGTCCGACGAGTCGCGCCACATCTCCAACGGCTACTCCATCATCTTGATGGCGCTGGCCGACGAGCGCAATCGCGACCTGCTCGAGCGCGACCTGCGTTACGCCTGGTGGAACAACCACTGCGTCGTGGACGCGGCGATCGGCACGTTCATCGAGTACGGCACCAAGGACCGCCGTCCGGATCGCGACAGCTACGCCGAGAGCTGGCGGCGCTGGATCTATGACGACTACTACCGCTCCTACCTCGTCCCGCTGGAGAAGTACGGCCTGACGATCCCGCACGACCTCGTCGAGCTCGCGTGGGACCGCATCAACACCAAGGGCTACGTCCACGAGGTCGCGCAGTTCTTCGCCACCGGGTGGTTCGCCAACTACTGGCGGATCGACGCGATGGACGACACGGACTTCGAGTGGTTCGAGGGCAAGTACCCGGGCTGGTACGACAAGTACGGCAAGTGGTGGGAGCGCTACGCCGACCTGTCGGTCAAGAACGGGCACAAGCCGATCGCGTTCGAGCCCGAGCTGTCGGACTACGAGTACCCGCACCGCTGCTGGTCGTGCATGGTGCCGTGCCTGATCCGCGAGGACATGGTCGTCGACGAGGTCGACGGGCAGGTCCGGACGTACTGCTCGGAGACCTGCCACTGGACCGACGCGGTCGCGTTCCGCCCGGAGTACAACGGCCGGCCGACGCCGGCGATGGGCAAGCTCTCGGGCAGGCGCGAGTGGGAGACGCTCTACCACGGCATGGACGTCGCCGAGATCATGCAGGACCTCGGGTACGTCCGCGACGACGGCAGGACGCTGGTCCCGCAGCCGCACCTGGACCTGGACCCCAAGAAGATGTGGACGCTGGACCAGGTCCGCGGCATCACGCTGAACAGCCCCAACGTGCTGCTCAACGAGATGTCCCCCGAAGACCGCGACGCGCACGTCGCCAAGTACAAGGCCGGCGGCCCCGCCGGCAGGCCGGCGAAGGTCTGATCGCCGCATGACCACGCAGGCCGCGTACCGAGTCCTACATCATGGGTGAGAAGCACATCGCACGCCTCGAGCCGGTGGGGATCGAGCTCGAGGTCGACGAGGACGAGACGATCCTCGACGCCGCCTTCCGCCAGGGCATCATGTTGATGCACGGGTGCAAGGAGGGCCAGTGCGCGGCCTGCAAGTCGTTCCTGCTCGATGGGGAGGTGGACCTCGACCGCTACTCGACGTTCGCGCTCCCCGACTTCGAGGAGGCCGAGGGCTACACGTTGCTCTGCCGCGCCCACGCGCTGAGCGACGTCGAGATCGAGTTGATGAACTACGACGAGGAGGTCATCCGCAGCGGTGTCCCGATCGTCGAGGCGACGGCCGAGGTCGCGGCCGTCGAGGAGCTGACCCACGACATCCGCCGGCTCGTGCTCAAGCTGCCCGAGCCGCTGGTGTTCAACGCCGGGCAGTACATGGACATCCAGATCCCGGGCGCCGACGGGGAGCACCGGTCGTTCTCGATGGCCAACACGCCGGGCCGGCCCGACCACCTGGAGTTCATGATCAAGCTCTACGAGGGCGGCCACTTCTCCGGCCTGCTCTCGGAGTCGGCCAACGGCAGCGGGATCAAGGTCGGCGACACGCTGGCCTGCAAGGGCCCGTACGGCGTCTTCACGCTGCGCGACTCCTCGCCGCGGCGGTTGGTGTTCATCGCCGGCGGCGCGGGGATGGCGCCGATCGTCTCGCTGCTGCGGTCGATGGAGGAGAAGGGCACGCAGCGGCCGGCGACCTTCTACTACGGGGCGCGGACCGAGGACGACCTCTTCGTGCTCGAGGAGCTGGAGCGGCTCGCGAGCGTGCTGCCCGACATGACGTTCGTGCCCGCGCTCTCGGAGTCCAACGAGGAGACCGGGTGGGCCGGCGAGGCCGGCCTGATCACCGACGTCGTGGACCGCATGGAGGGCGACCTGACCGAGGTCGACGCCTACCTCTGCGGCCCGCCGCCGATGGTCGACGCCGCGATCGCGCTGCTGGAGCGCCGGGGCTGCCCGGAGAGCCGCATCTACTTCGACAAGTTCACGACCTCCGCGGAATGACCGCGGTCGAGAGGAGCAGCATGTCCCAGGACACGACGGAGACGGTGACGCAGGAGCGCAGCGTCCCCAAGCCGGTGTTCACCGACGCGGAGGCCGGGGCCAAGGAGTTCCCGTCGTCGCGGAGCAGAGCCTACAACTACTTCGAGCCGCGCAAGCGCCGGGCGAGCGTCTACGAGGACGTCACCGTCGACGTCCAGCCCGATCCCGAGCGCCACCTGACCCAGGGCTGGGTCTACGCGTTCGCCGACGGCAGCTCCGGCTACCCGCAGGAGTGGACGGCGCTCAAGTCCTCCAACTGGCACGCGTTCCTCGACCCCAACGAGGAGTGGGAGCAGTCGATCTACCGCAACGCCTCCAACACGGTGCGCCAGATCGGCCAGACGCTGGCCAACGCGAAGGCCGCCGGCGCTTACGACGCCTGGAGCCGCTCGTGGATCAGGGTCGTCGCCGAGCACGTCTCGGCCTGGGCGCACGTCGAGCAGGGCCTGGGCATGCACGTCTACACGCCGGCCCAGCGCGACGCGCCGACCAACATGATCAACAACGCGCTGGCCGTCGGCGCGGTGCACAAGCTGCGGTTCGCGCAGGACATCATCCTGTACAACCTGGAGGTCTCCGAGGAGCTCGAGGGCTTCGACGGCAGCGCGCACAAGGCCGCCTGGCAGAGCGACCCGATCTGGCAGGGCACGCGCGAGAACGTCGAGAAGCTCACCGGCATCCGCGACTGGGCGCAGGCCTTCTTCGCGACCGCGGTGGTCTTCGAGCCGCTCGTCGGCGAGCTGTTCCGGTCCGGCTTCGTGATGCAGGCCGCGGCGCTGCAGGGCGACTTCGTCACGCCGGTCGTGATGGGCTGCGGCGAGGCCGACACGGCCCGCGAGCAGCGCGGCGCGCGCGCCCTGTTCCGGATGCTGGCCGACGACGTCAAGCACGGCCCGGCCAACCGCAGGCTGATGGACCAGTGGCTGGAGGAGTGGATCCCGGTGAGCCTGAGGGCCGCCCACGAGCTGCAGCCGATCTGGTCGCAGGTCTCCGAGAAGCACGTGCGCTTCGAGGACTCGCTGGCGCGCTCGAAGTCCCGCATGGCGGACCTGCTGGAAGACCTGACCCTCGAGATCCCGAAGGAGATCCGCGCATGACCGAGTTCAAGTCCGACCGCACGTCGTCCAACCAGGCCGGCGTCACGTTGATGAACAACCAGGTGGGCTACGTCGTCGCCCAGGTGATGGCCGACAAGAAGGACGTCAGGATCCGCGAGCTGCCGTCGATGATCCGCGTGGACGGGATCAACAAGATCGACTTCGACTTCGCCGAGATCGCCGACGCGCTCGGCTGGGCCGACTTCGGCCAGGACGACTTCGAGGAGATCATGTCCACGCACTACGGGCGCATGGTCGTCCTCGACGACCGCGTCCTGATGTTCGCCAACCCCGAGGACGCGGCCGAGTACATCGGCTTCGACCTCGTGCCCGTCGAAGGAGCGTGAGCCGTGTACGAGGCCAACGGTGAGAGGTACTTCATCCTGGACAGCCACAGCCACTTCTGGGACGCCAGTCCCGAGAACTGGGTGGAGGGCGAGGAGCAGTACGCCAAGGGCTGGATCGAGTGCTTCCACGCCTACCAGTCGCTGGGGCCGCCGGAGACGCACTGGTCGATCGAGCACTTCATGAAGTACTCGGTCGACGACTACGAGAAGGACGTCTTCACCGACGGCCACGTCGACATGGCGATCTTCCAGTCGACGTACCTCAAGCAGTGGTACAAGACCGGCTTCAACGCGATCGAGCAGAACGCGGCGCTGCTGGAGCGCTTCGGCGACAGGGTCCGCGTCAACGGGCGCTTCGACGCCCGCGAGGGCGAGCCGGGCCTGCGTCAGCTGCGCGAGGACCACGCGAAGTACAGGCTGCAGGGCGTCAAGCTCTACACCGCCGAGTGGTTGGGATCGTCGCGCGGATGGTCGCTGAAGGACCCCGAGGCCGTGCCGTTCCTGGAGCTCTGCATGGAGCTGGGGATCAAGAACATCCACGTCCACAAGGGCCCGACGATCTGGCCGCTGGACAAGGACGGCTTCGACGTCTCCGACATCGACCACGCGGCGACGAGCTTCCCGGAGCTCAACTTCATCGTCGAGCACGTGGGGCTGCCGCGGATCGAGGACTTCTGCTTCATGGCGACGCAGGAGCCCAACGTCTACGCCGGCCTGTCGGTCGTCGTCGGGGGCCTGATGCACGCCCGCCCGCGGTTCTTCGCCAAGGTGATGGGCGAGCTGCTGTTCTGGGTCGGCGAGGACAAGATGCTGTTCGGCTCCGACTACGGCATCTGGGAGCCGAGGTGGCAGGTCGAAGGCCTCGTCGCCTGGGACTACCCGGACGACACGTTCTCCGACTACCCGCGCTGGACGACCGAGGCCAAGAAGAAGGTCCTGGGTCTGAACGCGGCCAAGTTGTACGGGATCGACGTGCCCGCCGAGTTCCGGCTGGCCGACCCGGCGAGCGCGCCGGCCGAGAAGGCCGACGCGCAGCTGGTGGAGAGCGCATGACCCCGGGGCAGGCGCAGGTGCTGGAGGCGCTCGGGACGGTCATCGATCCCGAGCTCGACGAGCCGATCACCTCCCTCGGGTTCGTCGCGTCGCTGGCGGTCTCCGCCGGCGGCGACGTCGACGTGCAGCTGCGCCTGCCCACCCCTCAGTGCGCGCCGAACTTCGCGTTCCTGATGGTGTCGGACGCCTGGAAGGCGATCCGCTCCGTCCCGGGCGCGCGTGACGTGCACGTGGTCCTCGACGACCACTACACGGGCGCCGAGATCAACGCCGCCGTGGACGGCGGCGGCGCGTTCTCGGACGCCTTCCCGGGCGAGACCGCGGGGCCCGACCTCGAGGCGCTCCGGGAGCTGTTCCAGCGCAAGGCGCTGCTCGCGCGGCAGGGGCGGTTGTGCACCGCCCTGCTCGCCGACGGGCTGTCGGCGGCCGAGGTCGCCGACCTCGCGGTCGCCGACCTGGACGTCGCGCGTGACCCGGAAGCGGCGCGCTGCCTCGCGCTGCGCCGGGCGCTGGGGTTGCCGTCGGGTGCCGAGGCGCCCGCGCTGATCGCCGGCGACGGCGCGCGCCTGGACGCCGGCGACATCCCGACGTGGCTGCGGCGCGCGCGGCTGGTCAGCCTCAGCCTGGAGAGCAACGGCGGCATCTGCCGCGGGCTGCTGCAGGCGCGCCACGGCGTTCCCGACCCGACCCAGGAGGTCCACGCAGCATGATCGCCGCACGCCTGCACAAGTACCACGAGGCGCTCGCCGTCGAGCAGATCCCGGAGCCGGAGATCACCGGGCCTCACGACGTGATCGTGCGCGTCGGCGGCGCCGGGCTGTGCCGCACCGACCTTCATGTACAAGAAGGGCAGTGGGCCGAGAAGTCCGGCGTCGAGCTGCCCTACGTGCTGGGGCACGAGAACGCGGGGTGGGTCGCGGAGATCGGCTCCGCGGTCTCGAACGTCGAGGTGGGGGACACGGTGATCGTCCACCCGCTCGTCACCTGCGGGCTGTGCCGCGCCTGCCGCGCGGGCGACGACGTGCACTGCGTCAACAACCTGTTCCCGGGGATCTCGGTCGACGGCGGGTTCGCCGCGCTGCTGAAGACGAGCGCGCGGTCGGTCGTCAAGTTGGACCCCATCCTGCACCCGAAGGACATCGCGGCGCTGGCCGACGCGGGGCTGACCGCCTACCACGCGGTCAAGAAGGCGGTGGCGAACCTGTACCCGGGCTCGCGCGCCGTCGTGATCGGCGCGGGCGGGCTCGGGCACATCGGCATCCAGTGCCTGAAGGCGATGACGCCGGCCGAGATCATCGTGATCGACCCGTCCGAGGAGGCGCGCGCGCTGGCAGGGGAGATCGGGGCCGACACGACCGTCGCTTTGGACGGGAGGCAGGTCGACACGATCATGGAGATGACCGACGGGGTCGGCGCCGAGGCGATCATCGACTTCGTCGGCGAGAGGGGCGCGATCGAGGACGGCGTGGCGATGCTCCGCGAGGCGGGGTCCTACTACGTCATCGGCTACGGCGAGAACATCAACGTGCCGACCATCGACATCATCTCGCGCGAGATCAACTTCATCGGCAACCTGGTCGGGTCCTACAACGACCTTGCCGAGTTGATGACCTTGACCGCGCAGGGCAAGGTCACGCTGCACACCAGCGTCTATCCGCTGGAAGCCGTCAACGACGCAATGGCCGACCTCGACCAGGGGCGGCTCCAGGGCCGCGGGATCCTCGTCGCCGACGCCGCCTGAACCGGAGAGAGAACGCCATGGGCAAGATCATCCACTTCAACGACGACGCGCGGCGGCGCCTGCAGGTCGGGGTCGACCAGCTCGCCGACACGGTCAAGGTCACGCTGGGGCCGAAGGGCCGCAACGTGGTGCTGGAGCGCCTGACCGGCGCGCCGACGATCACCAACGACGGCGTGTCGATCGCGCGTGAGATCGAGCTGGCCGACCAGTTCGCCAACATGGGCGCGCAGCTGGTCCGGGAGGTGGCCGACAAGACGTCGGAGCTGACCGGCGACGGGACGACGACCGCGACGCTGCTCGCGCAGTCGCTGGTCCGGGAGGGCATGCGGGTGCTGGCTTCCGGGACCAACCCCATGTTGTTGCGCCGTGGGATCGAGGAGGCGGTCGACGTGGTCGTCGCCGAGCTGCTGCGCAGCGCGATCGCCGTCGGCGACGAGGGTCACCTGGCGCACGTCGCGACGATCGCCGCCAAGGAGGACGAGCGGATCGGCCGCGCGGTCGGCGAGGCGCTGTCGCGCGTCGGCGAGGACGGGGTCGTCAGCATCGAGGAGAGCGAGCTGCCGGGGATCTCGGTGGACTTCGTCGAAGGACTACATGTTGAGAACGGGCACGTCTCGCCGTACCTGATCCGCGACCGCCAGCGGATGGAGACGGTGCTGGAGAACCCCTACATCTTGATGACGACGCAGCCGATCTCGACGGTCCAGGAGCTGATGGGCGCGATCGGGCAGGTCATGCGCCGGCCGGAGCCGCTGGTCATCCTGGCCGAGAAGGTCGACGGCGCGGCGCTGGGCATGTTGGTGCAGAACAACCGCCACGGGACGATGGAGGCGACGGCGGTCCGGGCGCCGGGCTTCGGCCACCGCCGCGTCGCGTACCTGGAGGACTTGGCGGCGTTCGTCGGCGGGCAGGTCATCACGCCCGAGACCGGGCTGTCGCTGGAGCAGGTCGAGCTGGAGTGGCTGGGGCGCGCGCGGCGCGTGATCGTCACCGAGGACGCGACGACGTTCATCGAGGGTGCGGGCTCGGCCGAGTCGGTCGCCGCGCGCCTGAACGAGATCAACGTCGAGCTGGGCCGTGCGACGCATGAGGCCGACCAGGACGCGCTGCGCGAGCGGCGCGCGCGGCTGTCGTCGCGGCTGGCGGTGATCCGGGTCGGTGGCGCGACGGACGTCGAGGGCAAGGAGCGGTTGCGCCGGACCGAGGGCTCGCTGGCCGCGAGCCGCGCCGCGCTGGCCGAGGGGATCGTGCCGGGCGGCGGGACCGCGCTGCTGCGGGCCGCAGGTGCGTTGGACGGGCTCGTGCTCGACGGCGATCGCGCCGCGGGCGTCGACGTCGTCCGGAGCGTGCTGGGCGACCCGCTGTTCTGGATCGCCTCCAACGCCGGCTACGACGGCGACGAGGTCGTCGCCCACGTCCGCGACATGCCCGCCGGGCACGGGCTGAACGCCCTGACCGGCGACTACGGCGACCTGATCGCCGACGGCGTGATCGACCCGGTCCGCGTGACCCGCCTCAGCCTCCAGCACGCGGCGTCGGTTGCGGCGCTTCTGCTGACCACCGAGGCCCTGGTCGCCGAGGAGCTCATCGGCCAACCCGGAGCCATCATGTCGCACGAGATCGGCGACCTAGCCGAAGGCATGTCCCGCCCGTCTTCGCCGGTCTGATCCGACTCCGCGGTCCCGCCCCCGGCGGGACCGCGCCCAGTCGATTCTCGGTACACGCGGTATCGGGGTGTGGCGGTGGTGTGATCGTTGCGTCCGCGGCCACAGTCCGCGTGCTGTTGGCGCTTGGTGTACCGATGTGTCGTCGAGTCCGAGCTTTCGGCGGTCGCCGGTCTCCGCCGGCGTTGCCCCTCTGGTCGGTGAGCTTCCGGAGGGACGCCGGTTCGCGGGATCAGGCCGTTGAGGCGGCTTCCCAGAGGTCGATGCCGGCGTCTTGGGCGTGGGTGTTGATGGCGGAGAGCTCGTTGGCGGTGAAGGATGGGTTCGCCAGTGCGTCCAGCGAGTTGTCGAGTTGGGAGACGGACGAGGCGCCGATTAGCGAGGAGGTCACGCGGGGGTCGCGGAGGGTCCAGGCGATGGCCATCTGCGCCAGGGATTGACCGCGGTCGGTGGCGATCGTGTTGAGGGCGCGGATCCGCTGGAGGTTCGTCTCGGACAGCCAGGACTCGGCCAGCGAGGTACGCGCCGCTGCGCGAGATCCCTCGGGTACGCCGGAGAGGTACTTGTCGGTCAGCAGGCCTTGCGCCAGGGGAGAGAAGGCGATGCAGCCCGAGCCTTCCTCTTCCAACACGTCCAGGAGGCTGTCACGCTCGATGCGGCGGTTCAACATGGAGTAGTTGGGTTGGTGGATCAGCAGCGGTGTGCCGAGGGCCTGGAGGATCGCGGCGGCTTCGCGGGTGCGCTTCGGTGAGTAGGAGGAGATGCCGACGTAGAGGGCCTTGCCGGAGCGGACCGCGGCGTCGAGGGCTGAGCAGGTCTCCTCGAGCGGGGTCTCGGGGTCGAAGCGGTGGGAGTAGAAGATGTCGACGTGGTCGAGGCCCATCCGGGACAGCGACTGATCCAACGACGACAACAAGTACTTGCGGGAGCCGCCGTCGCCGTAGGGGCCGGGCCACATGTCCCAGCCGGCCTTGGTGCTCACGACCAGCTCGTCGCGGTGACCGCGCAGGTCGGTCGCCAGCAGACGGCCGAAGTTGGACTCCGCCGAGCCCGGGGGAGGGCCGTAGTTGTTGGCCAGGTCGAAGTGGGTCACGCCGCGGTCGAAGGCGCGGCGGACGATCGCGCGCTGGGTCTCGAAGGCCCGGTCGTCGCCGAAGTTGTGCCAGAGCCCGAGTGAGATCGCCGGCAGCCGCAGGCCGGACCGCCCGGCGCGACGGTAGGGCATCGACTCATAGCGCTCCGCGCTCACGACGCGTGCTTCCAGATCACGTACAACTTCCGGACGCTCTCGCGCACGCGCCAGCGGCCCTTCCAGCCGTCGGGCGTCACGAACGACACGCCGGGCCGCAGCTCCAGCGTCGTGCCGTCGTCGCTGGTGATCGTCGCGTCGCCCGCCAGCACGTACATGACCTCGGACGCACCGAGCTTGTCGCCGGCGAACTCGCCGGGCGTGACGCTCCAGACGCCGAGCTCCACGACGTCGTCGGCGTACAGCTCGGAGTACGCGGCGACGGGCGAGCCCTCGCGGACGTCGTCCAGCGCGTGCGGGGTCTCCAGCGCGAGCGTGAGCAGGTCGGGGTTGGCGACGAGCGCCGGGGTGTTCGGGAGCGACATGGTGTCCTTGGGTATCGAGTTGAGGTACTTCTTGCTACTTGTCGCCGAGGCGCGACAGCCGGTCGACCGCCTTGACCCAGCGCGGCGAGCGCCCGGTCCGGCGCGCGACGACGTCGGCGCGGCCGTAGGCCATCGACATGGCCCGCGCGCCCACCCGCGGCAGCGGGTCCGGCGGCCAGCTCGGCGCGCGGTGGTTGATCCACGGGTAGTGCACCAACTCGGTGTCGCGCTTGAGCACCAGGTCGGTCATCGTCCGCGCCGCGAAGTTCGACGCGCAGACGCCGTCGCCGTACCCGCCGGCCCACGCGACGCCGCGCTCGGGCTCGTAGCCGACCGCCGGCGCCCAGTCGCGCGCCGCGCCCCAGACGCCGCCCCACGCGTGGGTGAAGGTCGCGTCGCCGACGGCCGGGAACAGCTCCCGGACCGCGGCGCGCAGCGCCTCGAAGACGCGGGGATCGAGGATCTCCTCCTCGACGAGCCCGCCGTGGCGCGGCTGGAACCCGCCGCGGCCGCCCATCGCGAGGCGGTCGTCGGTCGTGCGCTGGCAGTACATGCCCAAGTGCACCATGTCGGCCAGCACCTCGCGCTCGCCGAAGCCGATCTGCTCCCAGACCGAAGCAGGCAGCGGCTCGGTCGCCACGACCTGCGACGTGATCGGCTGGATCCGGCGGCCCTCGCCGCGGATGTGCACCGTGTAGGCCTCGGTGCCGCGGACCACGACGTCGCACCGGACGTCGCCGTGCTGCGTCCGGACGCGGCCCTGCTCGATCCGCGTGACCTCGGTCTGCTCGTAGATCGCGACGCCCATGCGCTCGACCACGTCGGCCAGCCCGCGCGCGAGCCGCGCGGGCTGCACACGCGCGCACTGCAGCTCGTGCTTGGCGCCCAACGCGCCCGCGACCGCCACGCGCTCGGCCAGCTCGGCGGCATCGCGCCAGACCGCGACGTCCTCGCCGAAGCCGTCCGCGCGCTCGTGCGCCAGGCCGGCGCGCAGCGCCTGCTCCTGCTCGTAGGTCCGCGCGACGATCAGCGCGCCGCCCTTGGCGAACCCGGCGTCGACGCCCTCGGCGGCGAGCACGTCGCCGATCACGTCGACCGTCCGGTAGTTCTCGCGCTTCATCGCGACGGCCAGCTCCCGTGAGGAGCCCTTCGCATAGGCGTCGAGCGAGCCGTTGAGGTGGCCGTAGCACCAGCCGCCGTTGCGCCCTGACGCGCCGTAGGACGCGATGTCCTTCTCCAGCACGGCGATCCGCAGCGCGGGGTCGGCCTGCTTGAGGTAGTAGGCGCTCCACAGGCCGGTGAAGCCGGCGCCGACGATCGCGACGTCCACGTCGATCGGGCCGGGCAGCGGTGCGCGCGGCGTGAGGTCGCCGGCCTGCTCGAGCCAGAGGCTCAGGGCGCTGTAGGAGCGGGTCATGAGCGGGACCGTAGCAACAAAGTGATAGCGCTACCAGTTTTGGTCGGACGATCCTGCCCGATAGGGTCGCCCGCAGCATGTCCGCGTCGAACCCGACCGTTGCCGACGTCGCCGAGAGGGCCGGCGTCTCCTTCGCCACCGCTGCGCGCGCGCTCGGCGGCTACGGCCACGTCAGCGCGAAGGCCAGGGCGGCGGTGGACGCCGCCGCGGCGGAGCTGGGCTACCGGCGCAACGACGTCGCCCGCGCGCTGGCGTCCGGGTCGACCAGGGCGGTCGGGCTGGTCGTCGGCGACGTCGAGAACCCGTTCTTCGCGACGGTCTCCCGCGGCGTCGCGGACGCGCTGGAGCCCGCGGGCTACACCCTGCTGCTCGCGAACTCCGACGAGGACCCGGCGCGCGAGGCGCGGGCGATCGAGGCGCTGCGCACGCAGGTCGACGGGCTGCTCGTCGCGCCCGCGGCCAGCAGCGGGGCGACCCGCACGAGGGACCCGGGCAAGCCGCTGGTGCTGCTGGACCGGACCGTGCAGGGGATGACGGTGGACAGCGTGACCGTCGAGAACGCCGCCGGCGCGACGCGCGCGGTCGAGCACCTGATCGCGCAGGGTCATCGCCGCGTGGGGATCGTGACGTCCGGCGCCGGCTCGTCGTCGACCGCGCAGCGCATCAGGGGCTACCGCGCCGCGCTGAAGGCCGCGGGCATCGAGGCCGACGAGCGCTGGGTCGCGCTGAACCCGGAGTTCACGGCCGCGGGCGCGCACACCGCCGCGCTGTCGATGCTCAGCGCCGGCAGGCGCACGCGCCCGACCGCGGTGTTCACCACCGACAACTTCATGACCCACGGCCTCTGGCTCGCCGCGCGCGAGCTGAGGCTGCGCGTCCCGCAGGACCTCGCGGTCGCGGCCTTCGACGACGTCGACTGGCTCACGCTCGTCGACCCGCCGGTGACCGCCGTGGTCCAGCCCGTGATGGAGCTGGGCCGCGAAGCCGGCAGGCTGCTGCTGCGCCGCCTCGCCGAGCCGGACGCGCCGGTCCGGAAGATCCGCCTGGCGACCGACCTGGTCGTCCGGGCGTCCTCCGGCGCATAGCCGCAGCGCGCCCCGCGAGGTCCAAGTCGTCTTACCCCTGCTCTGTGGGGGCCAGACGACTTGGACCGAACTGGTAGCGCTATCTGAGAACTGCTGACAGCGCTATCAGGATGTGTTACGGTGCCGCGAAACCGGTTGCAGCAACCGGTTTCGGAGGCTTGTGAAAGCAGGCCCGGCGCCCCACGCGCCGGGTCGCGAGGAGGTGTGCCCGCAGTGGAGTTGGACGTGCAGTTCCGTGGCGTGACCAAGCGCTTCGGGGAGGTCGTCGCGGTCGACGACCTGGACCTGGAGATCCGCAAGGGGGAGTTCCTGTCGCTCCTCGGCAGCTCCGGCTGCGGCAAGACGACGTCGCTGCGGATGATCGCCGGCTTCGAGCAGCCGACGGCCGGCTCGATCCTGATCGGCGGGACCGACGCCGTCGGCACGCCGCCCTACAAGCGCGACGTCAACACCGTGTTCCAGCACTACGCGTTGTTCCCGCACATGTCGGTGCTCGACAACGTGGCTTACGGCCTCAAGCAGCGCGGCCTCGGCAAGCAGGAGCGCCGCGCGAAGGCCAACGAGGCCCTGGAGCTGGTCCAGATGACCGGCCGCGCCCAGCGCCGCCCGCGCGAGCTGTCCGGCGGCCAGCAGCAGCGCGTCGCCCTGGCCCGCGCGCTGGTCATGCAGCCGAAGGTCCTGCTCCTCGACGAGCCGCTCGGCGCGCTGGACCTCAAGCTCCGCAAGGACATGCAGGTCGAGCTGAAGCGGATCCAGTCCGAGGTCGGCATCACGTTCGTCTACGTCACGCACGACCAGGGCGAGGCGATGTCGATGAGCGACCGCATCGCGGTCATGTCCGAGGGCCGGATCGAGCAGCTCGACACGCCCGAGGCGATCTACGACCGCCCGGCCTCCGCCTTCGTCGCCGGCTTCATCGGCGAGATGAACGTGCTCAGCGGCGCGCTGCGCGAGACCACCGCCGGCGTCGCGACGATCGCCGTCGCCGACGGCACCGTGTCGGCCCGGGTCAACGGCAACACGCCGCCCAGCGGCGCCGTCACCGTCGGCATCCGGCCCGAGAAGATCCTCGTCAGCGCCGTCAACGGCACGGCCGCGGCCGGCCAACCCAATGCCCTTGCCGCGACCGTCGTCACCCGCCTGCAGATGGGCAGCTCGATCCAGGTCGTCGCCGCGCTGGGCGACGGCACCGAGCTGACCGCCGTCGTCCCGCGCACCGGCGCCGATGACGCCGTCGACGCCCTCGGCGCCGGCGACCGCGTCGCGCTCAGCTGGGCCGACACCGCCCCGATCGTCCTCGCCGCCTAGCCCCACGCCGGCAGCACCCCGCAGCACCCCCACCGATCCCCGAGGAGGAGAACCTGATGGACAAGCCCAACGACGAGCTGCGCCTGCTCGCGCCCGCAGCCCTCAAGCCCAAGCTCGACCGCATCGCCGCGCTCGCCCAGCAGGCCGGCGCCGACCAGGGCCTCAGGGTCAGCCGCCGCCACGCGCTCGGCCTCGGCGGCCTCGCGCTCCTGATCGCCGGCTGCGGCGGCACGACCGGCAACAGCAGCGGCGGCGCCACCTCGACCGCCGCCGGCTCGGCCTCGAAGCTGGCCGGCAAGCCGCTGGAGTCCAACCTCCTCATCTACAACTTCTCCGAGTACCTCGATCCCAGGACGCGCTCGGGCTTCCACAAGGCGCACCCGGCCACCACGGTCAAGGAGACCTACTACTCGTCCTCCGACGAGATGGAGGCCAAGATCAAGGCGGGCGGCGGCGACTACGACATCATCGTCCCGGGCCAGAACTCGATCGCCCCGCTCGGCGAGGGCGGCTACCTCTACGAGCTGGACCACTCGCTGATCCCGAACATGGCCAACCTCCAGCCGCAGTGGCGGGACCTGGCCTACGACAAGGGCAACCGGTACACGGTCGTCAAGAACTGGGGCTACGTCGGGTTCTACTACCGGAACGACCTGATCGACGCCAGGCCCACGACGTTCATGGAGTTCCTGGAGGGGTTGCCCGCCGCCGCCAGGAAGGGCCGCACGAACATGCTCGAGGGCACCACGACGATCATCGGCGACACGATGATCGCGATGGGGATCGACCCCGACTCGGAGAACCAGGCCGACTACGACAAGGCCGTCAAGTTCCTGACCCCGCTGGCCGCGGCGATCAAGACCCTCGACGCCTCCACCTACCGGCCGGACACGATCAGCGGCAAGATCGTCTACGGCCAGGGCTGGTCGGGCGACATGCTCCAGATCGCGCAGGAGCGCAGGGACGTCACGGTCGTCGCCCCCGAGGGGCCGTGCGAGCGCTTCGCCGACAACTGGGCGATCCCGGCCAAGGCGCCGCACCCGGTCGCCGCGCACGCGTGGATCAACTACCTGCTCGACCCCCAGGTCGGCCTGCAGGAGATGAAGTACTCCAAGTACGGCACGGCCAACGCCAAGACGTGGGCGCTGTCCGGCGCCAAGGAGTTCGCGAGCAACCCGATCGTGAACCTCGAGGCCGACAAGATCGACAAGTACAAGTTCATCATCTCGCCGACGCCCAAGGTCCTCAACCTGCGCCAGCAGGCCTACGAGAAGTTTCGGGCGACGCGATGAGGCGGGGCCGCGCGCGGTCGTTCGCGCCGCGCTACCCGAGCTGGCTCGCCGCACCGCTGCTCGGCTACTACCTGCTGCTGTTCGTCGCCCCGCTGGCGATCCTGGTGGCGTTCGCGCTGGCCAAGCAGGGCGACTCGTTCGCCGGCAGCCAGATCATCTACGGGTTCTACACCGACGCGATCAGCCAGGTCTTCGACAGCCTGTACGTGAACGTGTTCAGGCAGACGTTCCTGATGGCCGCCGGCGGCACGCTGGCGACCGTCGCCGTCGGCTTCCCGCTCGCGTACTGGATGGCGCGCCACGTCAGCCCCAAGCGCAAGGGGTTGGTCCTGTTGTTGGTGATCATCCCGTTCTGGACGTCGTTCCTGATCCGGACGTTCGCCTGGAAGCTGATCCTGGACGGCGACGGCTCGTTCGCGGGCGCGCTGCACCTCAACATCCTCTACACGTGGAAGGCCGTCCTGATCGGCCTCGTCTACGGCTACCTGCCGCTGTTCGTCCTGCCCGCCTACGCGGCGCTGGAGCGCATGGACTGGTCGTTGGTCGACGGCGCGCTGGACCTCGGCGCCACGCCGTGGCAGGCGTTCAAGGACATCACGTTGCCGCTGACGCGGCCGGGCCTGCTGTCCGGGACGTTGTTGGTGTTCATCCCGATGGCGGGCGAGTACGTGATCCCGGAGATGCTGGGCGGCGGGCGCTTCCTGTTCGTCGGCAACGTCATCCAGGGCCAGTTCATCGGGGCCGACAACTGGCCGTTCGGCTCGGCGGTCTCGCTCGGGCTGATGGTGTTGTTGTCGCTGTTCGTGATCCTGTACCTGATCTCCGCGATGCGCGAGGAGCAGTTCGGTGCATAGCGCGCAGACCCGCAGGCGGCTGCTGAGCGGCTGGGGCGTCCTCGTCCTGCTGTTCCTGTACCTGCCGATCGCCGTTGTCATCGTGTACGCCTTCAACTCGAGCCGCGACGTCTCGACCTGGAAGGGCTTCTCGCTGCACTGGTTCAGCGCGGCGTTCAGGTCCGACCGCTACGTGGCGGCGCTCGAGCTGTCGCTGAAGATCGCCGCGCTCAACGCGCTGTTCGCGACGCTGCTCGGGACCGCCGCCGCGCTGGCGCTCGGCCGGTCGCGCTCGAAGTGGAAGGTCCCGTTCAGCGCGCTCGTCTTCCTGACGCTCGTCGTCCCGGAGATCGTGATCGCCGTCGCCTCGCGCGTGTTCTTCGTGCAGGCGCACGACAACGTGGGGCTGTTCCCGGCGCTGGGCTGGAAGACGATCCTGCTGGCGCACGTCGTGTGGTCCAGCGCGGTCGTCGTCCTGATCGTCCGCGCGCGCTTCACCGGCATGGGCAGCGCGCTGGAGGAGGCGAGCTTCGACCTCGGCGCCGGGCCGCTGTCGACGTTCCGCCAGGTGACGCTGCCGCGCCTGGCGCCCGCGATCGTCGCGGGCGCGCTACTGGCGTTCACCATGTCCTTCGACGACTACGTGCTGTCGGTGTTCACCGCCAGCGGGACGAGCGAGACGTGGCCGATGGCGGTGTTCAACGACGTGCGCTTCGGCGTCACGCCGGCGGTCAACGCGATCTCGACGATCATGTTCGCCGTGGTCGCGGCGGGCGTGGCGACGGCCATGTGGATCATGAACCGCCGGGGCGACACGGCCGATGGCCTCGCCTGAGCGGCGCGCGACGATCGCCGACGTCGCGCGCGAGGCGGGGGTCAGCAAGGCCACCGTCTCGCGCGCGCTGAACGCGCCGCAGTCGGTCAGCGCGGGCACCCGCGAGCATGTGCTGGGGGTCGTCGCGCGGCTCGGGTTCGCCCCCAACCTGAACGCGCGCTCGCTGACGACGGGGCGGACGCTGGTGATCGGCGTCGTCGTCTCCGACATCCAGGTGCCGTTCTTCACCGCGCTCGCGCGGGCGGTCCAGGACGCGGCGCGCGCCCACGGGTACCTCACGCTGGTGGGGAACTCCGACGAGCGGGCCGAGACCGAGGACGAGCTGATCCGGGCGTTCGCCTCGCGGATGGTCGACGGGCTGGTCGTGACCCCGGCCGCGGGCGACAACGCGGCGCTGCGCGAGCTGGCGCCGCGGATCCCGGTCGTGACCGTCGACCGCATCGTCGAGGACGTCCCGGCTGCGCGGATCGTCTCCGACAACTACGCGGGCGCGCTGAACGCCACGCGGCATCTTGTCGGACTCGGTCACACGCGGATCGCCTACCTGTCCTCGCCGCTGAACAAGTCCTCCGCCTTGGAGCGCTACCGCGGCTACCGCGCGGGCCTCGACGAGGCCGGGCTGGCCTTCGACGCCGAGCTGCTGCGCGCCGGCGACTACCACGTCGAGGCGGTGACTGCGGCCGCCGCCGAGCTGCTGCGCGAGGCCGCGCCGACCGCCGCGCTGACCTCGGAGGCGAGCGTGAGCGTCGGCGTCCTGCGGGCCGCGGCGGCGCTGGGCCTGGAGGTCCCGCGCGACCTGTCGGTGCTCGGCTTCGACTCGCTTGACTGGGCCGCGCCGGAGCTGAGCGCGGTCCTGCAGGACACCGAGCGGCTGGGCCGCGAGGCGATCGGGCGGCTGCTGCGGCGGCTGCGCTCCGGCGCCGGCGCGCCGCCCGCGAGCGACGTCGTGCGCGTGCCTACCCGGCTGCTCGTGCGGGGCTCGTGCGCCCCGCCGCTCCAGCCAGCGCGCGCCGCCGGGTCGTGACGACCAGCGCTCCGGCCAGCGCGCAGGCGATCCCGAACGAGAACGCCGCGGCGCTGCCGCCCGCGTCGACCAGCGTGCCGCCGAGCGCGACGCCGGCCGCCAGGCCGCCGCCGACGGCCGCGCCGTTCCAGGTGAACGCCTCGGTCAGCGCGCCGGGCGGGGCGAGGCGGCCGACGAGCGCGTAGGTGCAGGAGAGCGTCGGCGCCCAGGCGAGGCCGGAGATCCAGGCGGCAGCGAGCGCCTCGCCGGTGGTCTGCACCGCCAGCAGCGGGAGCATCAGGACGGCCGCGGCGGTGAGCGTCGCGGCGAGGCGGACCTCGACCGGCGTGCGCCACGCGCGCAGGCCGAACAGGAGGCCGCCGCAGAGGCTGCCGACCGCGCCGAGCGCCAGCAGCGCGCCGGTCGCGCCGGGCGCGTGGAGGTCGTGCGCGAGGCCGGGCATCCCGACCTCGAACGTGCCCATCGCCAAGCCCGCGGCGACCCCGGAGCCGAGCAGGACGCGCAGGCCGGGCGCGGCGAGCGGGTGCAGGCGCGGGCCGTCGTGGTGGCGGTCCGGCGCCCACGCGCGGGCCGCTGGCGCGGCGGCGAACCAGGCGGTCCCGAGCAGCGTGACGACGGCCATCCCGGCGACGGCGGCGCTCGGCGACGCGACCGCGACGGCGCCGCCGACGAGCAGGGGGCCGGAGGCCCAGACCAGCTCCTGGACGGTCGCGTCGAGCGAGAACGCGGTCTCGCGGACCGCGGGGTCGGCGACGACCTGCGGCCACAGGACGCGCACGCAGGCGGCGATCGGCGGGACCGTCGCGCCGGTCGCGGCGCCGAGCGCGACGAGCGCCAGCTCGGGCGCATGGGCGTGGGAGGCGGCGAGCAGGGCCAGGAGGAGCGCGGACTCCGCGGCGGCGCACGTCGTCAGCACGCGCGGCTGGCCGTGGCGGTCGACGAGCCGGCCGAGCAGCGGCGCGCCCGCCGCGGAGGCGAGGCCGAAGGCGCCGACGACCGCGCCCGCGGCGCCGAACGACCCGGACGTGTCGTGGACGAGCAGCAGCAGCGCGAGCGTCATCCCGAGCGGCAGCCGGCCGGCCACCGAGCTGACCAGCAGGCGGCGCGCGCCGGGCGCCGCGAGGACCGAGGTGTAGGAGAACTCCGAGATAGCGCTACCACGCTAGTGCCGGACGGCGTGGCGCGATGGACGAAAACGCGCGATCGGCGGCGCCGCTCCGTCGATCGCCGTTCGTGACTGTGTGGTCAACGGCCCTAGGCGGTGGGTCGGTGCTGGCGTAGGGTCGGGGCATGAGCGCTGACACCGTCGTCTTGATCCACGGCCTGTGGATGACACCCCTGAGCTGGGAGCACTGGGTCGAGCGCTACGAGGCGCGCGGGCTCAGGGTGCTCGCGCCGGCGTGGCCCGGCTTCGACCGCCCGGTCGCCGAGCTGCGCGAGGACACGTCGCAGATCGACGAGCTCGGGATCGAGGAGATCCTCGACAACTACACCAAGATCATCGAGGCGCTCGACACGCCGCCGATCATCATGGGGCACTCGTTCGGCGGCGCGTTCACGCAGGTGCTCGTCGACCGCGGGCTGGGCGCCGCGGGCGTCGCGATCGACCCGGCGCCGGTCAAGGGGATCCTGGGGCTGCCGGCCTCGACGCTGAGGGTCTCGTTCCCGATCCTCAGGAACCCCGCCAACCGCCACCGCGCGGTGATGCCGACGGGCGAGGAGTTCCACTACTCCTTCACCAACACGATCGACGACGAGGCCGCGGCGGTCGCGGTCTACGAGCGCTATGCGGTCCCGGGCGCGGGCAAGGTCTTGTTCGAGGGCGCGCTGTCGAACTTCAGTCGCCACGCGCCTCTGACCGTGGACTTCAAGAACGACTCGCGCGCGCCGCTGCTGCTGATCGCGGGCGGGGAGGACCACGTGTCGCCCGCGAAGCTGACCAAGAGCAACTACAAGCACTACAAGAGCGACACGTCGCTCGTCGCCTACAAGGAGTTCCCGGGCCGCTCGCACTGGACGGCCGGGCAGGAGGGCTGGGAGGCGGTCGCCGACTTCGCGCTCGACTGGGCGCAGAACCCGACTGCGCTGGACGCCGACGCCGGCGAGGCGACGGCGACGACGGCCTAGCCCATCGCGGCGGTCGAGGCGCCGACGCCGCCGCCGGTGTTGGCGTCCTCGGCCAGGATCCGCACCGCGTAGACGACGAACAGCAGCAGGCCCGGGTCGATCGCGGCAGCGTCGTCGGTCGCGATCTTCACCGGGCGGCTGCCCCAGCCGCGGCCCTCGATGGTCGCGACCTCGCGCTCGGTGCCGGGCGCGTTGAGCGCGTAGCGCTCCCTGAGCGCCGCCGCCGGCTTGAGCTGCCACTCGCCGTCGCGCCACGCGACGGTCCCGCCGCGCCGGATGGCCCGCGGGTGCAGCTCGCCGACGACCGTGCCCGTCGCGGTGTCGGTGGCGGTGAAGTAGGGACCGAAGAACCCGCGCTTGTCGAAGATGTAGGACTCGCCACCGGTCGATGCCTCGACCTTGCGCGTCAACCACCCACCGACACGCAGGTTCCCGACGCCGGGCAGGGCGTACAGCTTGCGATCCTCACGGGTCCGGATCAGCTCGAGGTCGGGCATGGCGGCGACGGTACCGGTCGTCCGGGGCCCCCGCCAATCGGGAAGTTCCCCTAGGGGATGGGCTAGACGCCGACGGGGCCTTCGCCCCCGCCGGGCGAGCGGTTCATGCCGTCGGTGGTGAGCCTCATCACGAACATCGCGAAGAGCAGCAGGCCCGGGTCGAGCCGCGCGCTGTCGTCGAAGACGACCGGCACGGGCCGCTTGCCCCAGAGGGCGAGCACGAGGCGCGCGAGCTCCTGCTCGTCTCCGGGCCGGGCCAGCGCGTAGTACGCGACCGCGCCCTCGGCTGCGGGCCGCAGGTCCCACGTGGTGGAGCGCCAGACGATCGACCAGCTGCCGTTCTGGTGGCCGACCTCCGTGCCGAAAGCGTCGGTGGCGGTCGGCACGCGCCCCGTCGAACCGCGCGGCGCGAACCTGTACGTCCGGCCACCGGCGGTCGCCTCGACGCTCCTGCTCGGCCACCTCCCGACCCGCAGCTCACCGACGCCGGGCAAGACGTACAACTTCTTGTCTTCAGCGCTTCGGGTCAGCTCCAGCCGCGGCATGGCGGCGCACCGTACCGGTCGGCCGCCATGCTGAGCAAGCTCTACTGCTTGAGGCCTGCGGTGGCGCTGGCCGCCGCGTCACCCAAGGCCTTGAGTCGCGCGGCGAGGTCCCGCGGCGGGCGAAAGCGATAGCGCCGCCCGATGCGCTCCACGTCGAGCAGCTCGCGGTCGGCGAGGTCACGCAGGTCGGTCCGCGCCGTCTCGTGGGTCACGCCGTGGGTCTTGGCGTGCAGCCCATAGGTGTAGACCCGATCGTCATTGCGCAGCGCGCCGCTCAGCAGCGCGACCTGGCGGTGGTTGAAGCCGCCGCCCCCGCGCAGGAGGTCCTCGACCGACCGGACCTCGGCCGACTTGCGCTGGAGGTACTTGTGCATGTCCTCGATCGCCTTCTCGATGACGTCGAGCTGATGCAGCACGAAGTACGTCGCGTCGTTCTCGTCGGTCTCGGTGTAGAGGAACGCGCGGAGGTACTGCCCTTGAGCTTCGCGCAGGATCTTCGAGATCGACAGGTACTCCGCGAGCCAATAGCCGTGCTTGCGCAGGAGCCAGAAGAACAGAACGCGTGCCGTGCGGCCATTGCCGTCCACGAAGGGGTGGTCATAGGCGAGCCAGAGGTGCAGGAGGATCGCACGCACGACGGGGTGGATGAAGGTGTCCTCATCGTCGGTCTCGCCATTGGCGAAGGCGCACATGAGCTGCATCCGCGTGGGCAGCTCGGCGGCTGGTGGGGGATCGTGCAGCACGGTGCCGTCGAGGCGGTCGACGACCGAGACGCGGTCCTCCTCGGGCGTCTGCAGCCGGCCGCTGCCGGTCGGGTCGTCCAGCGTCCCTTCGGTCAGCATCGCCTGCAGCCGGAGCACGTCCGGGGGCGTGAGGCGGTCGCCCATCTCCTCGCGCACGTACCGCATGGCGCGGTAGTTGTTGAGGATCATGAGCTCGCTGCGGTCGACCGGCTCGCGTCCGCTTCGCAGCATGTCCTTGGCTACACGTCGCGACGTGCTCGCTCCCTCGAGCTGGCTGGAGCGGATCGCCTCCTCCATCAGGGAGTTGACGATGTACTTCTGCTGCGCCTGCGCGTCCGTCGTGACGACTTCAGGCATGCGGATCTCGCCGGCTGCGCGCTTGTCGATGACGTGCAGGCGGCGCTGAGCCTCGTCGGGAACGTTGTAGGAGAAGTGACGGCCGTCGGTGCCGACGAGTGGAACCGGCCGGGCGCCGAGTCGAGCCAGCTTGATGCCGGCCCACCACTCTTCGTTCGTGAGGTCCTTGGGTGGATCGAGGTGACGGAGCTTGTCCCAGTGGGGGTATCCGGCTGCCCTGGCGCTGAAGAGGCGCGCCGGCTCCGCCGCTGCTGCCAAGATCGTCTGCCAGGGCGGTGGTGGAGTGACGTGAGGGCTCATCCAAATTCATCCAAGTTGATCCAGGAATTTGGAAGTGTATCCCAATTCTGGGATGAATTTGGATCAACTTGGAACAGCACTGCGGCGTGCGGCCGGGACGACCAGCGGCGTGCCGGTCTCGGGGTCGTCGACGACGATGCAGCGGAGGCCGAAGACGCGTTGCACGAGGGTGGCGTCGACGATGTGCTGGGGGTTGCCTTCGGCGACGATCGCGCCGTCGGCCATCGCGATGAGGTGGGTCGCGTAGCGGCAGGCGTGGTTGAGGTCGTGGAGGACCGCGACGAGCGTGCGGCCCTGGGTCTCGTGCAGCTCGGCGCAGAGGTCGAGGACCTCGATCTGGTGCGTGATGTCGAGGAACGTGGTCGGCTCGTCGAGCAGCAGCAGCGGCGTCTCCTGCGCCAGCGCCATCGCCAGCCACACGCGCTGGCGCTGCCCGCCCGACAGCTCGTCGACGGCACGGTCGGCGAGGTCGGCGACGCGGGTGGACTCCATCGCGGCCTGCACCGCGGCCTCGTCGTCGCGCGACCACTGGCGCAGCAGCCTCTGGTGCGGGTAGCGCCCGCGGGCGACGAGGTCGGCGACCGTGATCGCGTCGGGCGCGATCGAGGACTGCGGCAGCAGCCCGAGCCGCCGCGCGACCTCCTTGGACGGCAGCGACTGGATCGCCTCGCCGTCGAGCACGACGCGTCCCTCGCGCGGCTTGAGCATCCGCGCCAGCGCGCGCAACATGGTGGACTTGCCGCACGCGTTGGGGCCGACGACGACCGTGAACGACCCGTCCGGGATCGTCACATCAAGTCCATCAGCAACGGTGCGGTCGTCGTAGGCGAGGGTCAGCCCCTCGCCGCGCAGACGGGTCATGCGCGTCCCTTCCGCGACTCCACGGTGAGGAGCCACACGAGGTACAGGCCGCCGATCGCGCCGGTCATGACGCCGACGGGCAGCGGGGAGGACGGGAACAGGCGCTGGGCCAGCACGTCGGAGGCCAGCAGCAGGGCCGAGCCGGTCAGCGCGGCGATCACGACGCCGGGGCCGGTCGCGCGCGTCAGGCGGCGGCCGATCTGCGGCGCGGCGAGCGCCACGAACGCGACCGGGCCGGCGGACGCGGTGGCAACGGCGGTCAGCAGCGTCCCGACGAGCAGGCCGCCGATCCGGACGCGCTCGACGCCGACGCCGAGCGCCCGCGCGGTGTCGTCGCCCATCTCCACCAACTTGAGCGGGCGCTGCAGGACCAGCAGTGGCGGCAGCAGGACGGCGAGCGCGACGACCAGCGGCCAGACGTGCTCCCAGCCGCGGCCGTTGAGCGACCCGGTCAGCCAGACCGCGGACTCCTGGACGTCCTCGATCCGCGCGCGGCTGAGCAGGTAGTTGGTCAGCGCGTCGAGCATGGCGGAGATCCCAATGCCGATGAGAACCAGCCGGTAGCCGGACACGCCGCCGCGGCGCCAGGCCAGCAGGTAGACGGCGAACGCGGTCAGCAGCCCGCCGACGACCGACCCGGCGGCGATCGCCGCGGTGCCGCCGCCGATCACCGCGATCTCGAAGACCGCAGCGGCGCTCGACCCGTAGGTGAACCCGATGATGTCGGGCGAGCCGAGCGGGTTGCGCGAGATCGACTGGAACAGCGCGCCCGCCGCGCCGAGCGCGGCGCCGACGAGCAGCGCGGTCAGCGCGCGCGGCAACCGCAGGGTGTTGACGACGAAGCCGGTCGCGCTGTCGCCGTGACCGAGCAGCGTGGCGATCACGTCGCCGGGCGCGATCGGGTAGTCGCCGGTCCCGACGGCGATGACCAGCAGCGCCGCGCAGATCACGGTCATGGCAAGGCCTACGACAAGGGTCCGGGGCGCGGAGCCGGTCCTCCGGAGCCCGAACGTCCGGCGCAGCGGCGCCGCGACGGCGCGCGCGGCGATCACAGCTGGGCGATCCGCTGGCGGCGGATCAACGCGATGAACATGGGACCGCCGAGGAAGGCCGAGACGATCCCGACCTCGATCTCGCCCGGGCGGTCGACGACGCGGCCGATGACGTCGGCGGCGAGCAGGAAGACCGGCGCCAGGACGGCGGAGTAGGGCAGGACCCAGCGCTGGTCCGGGCCGCAGATCGCGCGCGCGACGTGCGGGACCGTGAGGCCGACGAAGACGATCGGCCCGGCCGCGGCGGTCGCCGCGCCGCACAGCAACGTGACCGCGACGGCGCCCGCGGCGCGCGTCCGGCCGACGTGGGCGCCGAGCGCGCGGCCCGCGTCCTCGCCGAGCGCGAGCGCGTTGAGCGGACGGGCGAGCGCGAACGCGAGCAGCAGGCCCGCACCCATGAACGGCGCGATCTCCCAGATCGTCTGGCTGTCGTGGCCGCCGAGCGCGCCGATCAGCCAGAAGCGGTAGCGCTCCAGCGTGTCCTGGTCGGCGACCGTGATGCCGTTGACGATCGCGGTCAGGGCGAAGCTCACGGCGGTCCCGGCGAGCGCGAGCCGGACCGGCGTCGCGCCCGAGCGGCCCTGCGCGCCGACGCCGTAGACGATGACCGACGCCAGCGCCGCGCCGGCGAAGCCGAGCCAGATGTAGGACATGGGGCTGGTCAGCCCGAGCAGCGCGACGCCGAGGACGATCGCGGTCGCCGCGCCCGCGTTGACGCCGAGCAGGCCGGGGTCGGCGAGCGGGTTGCGGGTCAGCGCCTGCATCAGCGCGCCCGCGACGCCGAGCGCGGAGCCGACCAAGAGCCCCAACATGGTCCGGGGGATGCGCAGGTCGCGGATGACGATCGCGTCGTCGGAGCCGTCGGGGTGGAGCAGCAGCTCCCAGACGCGGTGCAGCGCGATCGGCTTGGCGCCGACGCTGATCGACAGCAGCAGCGTGAAGGCGAGCGCCGCGAGCGCGAGGACGAGCCCGAGCGCCCGGCGAGTCGAGACAGCGGTCAAGGACTAGGACTCGTCGGAGTCGACGTCGTCCGGCGTGTCTCGGTGCTTCCAGTAGCCGATCGCCTGCAGTGGGCCGATCGCGAAGCCGCGCTCGCCGCGCAGGTGCTCGCGCAGGCCGCGGACGACCAGCGACTCCCCGGCGCACCAGACCTTCGGCGTGCCGGAAGGCAAGGTGTAGGCCTTGATCGCGTCGAGCAGCGCGGTCGAGCACCCGGCGGGCATGCCGTCGCGGTGGACCCAGACGACGCCGGGCAGGTCCTGCTCCTCGGCGGCGTCCTCGACCTCGACGAACGCGATCGCGGGGTGGCCGGCCGGGAGGCGCTCCAGGGTCGCGGCGATCGCGGGCAGCGCGGTCTCGTCGCCGGCCAGGAGCGTGTAGTCCGCGTCGGCCTCCGGGACGAAGTGGGTGCGCGGGCCGGCGAAGCCGATCGTGTCGCCGGGCGCGGCGTTCAGTGCCCAGCGCGAGGCGGTGCCGTGGTCGCCGTGCAGCACGACGTCGATCGTGACCGCCGGGGTCTCGCGGTCGTAGTGGCGGATCGTGTAGTTGCGGGCGTGCTGCTCGGGCGCGTCGGGCGGGAAGCGCCAGCCGCCGTCGGGGAGCGGGAGGACCGGCGCGTCGTGGCCGTCGGCGGCCCAGATCAGCGTGAGGATCTCGCCCGGCTGGTCGTCGGGGAAGCCCGCGACCGCGTCACCGCCGAGGACGATCCGGGCCATCCGCGGCGTGATCCGCTGGACCGAGACGACCTCCGCGACCCCGGTGTGGAGCGGGAACGGGCGGGCTTGGGCAGCGGCGGTGGTGGGGCTCGACGACGCCATGTGTTAGGCCAACCTAACAAACTCGCCGCGACGAGTTAGGTCACCCTACGGGAGGGTCGCGGTGGCGCGGAGCCGCTCGGCCTGCGTCAGTGGGCGGCGAGCGCGCCGAGCAGGCCCCAGGTGGCGGCCGGGTCGAACTGCGTGCCGGTCCCGGCGACGATCCGCTCGCGGGCCAGGGGCTCGGCGAGCGCGGGGCGGTAGGGGCGGGTCGAGGTCATCGCCTCGTAGGCGTCGCAGACCGCGATGACGCGCGCGCCGAGCGGGATCCTCTCGCCCGCGAGGCCGTCCGGGTAGCCCTTGCCGTCCCAGCGTTCATGGTGGTGTCGCACGGCCAGCGAGGCGGCGCGGAAGCCGGGGATCTGCTCCAGCGCGCGGGCGCCCCAGACCGGATGCTCGCGCATGATCGACCACTCGGCGGCGTCCAATGGTCCGGGCTTGTGGAGGATCTGGTCCGGCACGCCGATCTTGCCGAGGTCGTGCAGGTGGGCGGCGATCCGGAGGTGCTCCAACTCCGCACCGGCGACGCCGACGCGGCGCCCGACCTCCTCGCAGAGCCGCACGACGGTCGAGGAGTGCTGGCCGGTGTAGCCGTCGCGCAGGTCGAGCAGCGCGGCGAGCGACTGCACGGACGCGTCGAGCGTCTTCGCGAGGTCCCGCTCGGCCTCGGCGGCGCGCAGCGCCTCGGCGGCGAGGACGACGAGCCCGTCGACCTCTTCGCGCAGCGCACGGCCGCGGCGCAGCGCGGGCTTGACGATCAGCAGCGTCCCGTAGGCCTCGGCGCTGATCGGGAGCAGGCCGACCAGCACGTCGCCGGCGTGGGTGACGACCGGCTCGCCGGGCGCGAAGTCGTCGAGCGCCGGCGGCTGGACCGCGTCGAGCAGCTCGGCGTCGCCGGCGCAGGCGATCAGCGCGTGGTCGCCGGCACCGCCGTCGCGCGGCGCGCGGGTGATCGCCGCCGCGGCGGCATGGGTGGTCCGGCACGCCTGGTGGGCGACCTGGGCGAGCAGGGGATGATCGGCATGCGTCGTGCGTGGGAGCAGGCGAGCCATGTGACACGGAAGCGTTCCGCGTCACGGCGCGTTCAAACAACGCCGCAGCCTTCGCACCACGTTCCTGCACGAAACCTGCGCAAAGAAGGTGCAATGCGCCTGGACGTTCCTGGACACCCGGACCGCACGGGCGGTGCGCCCTCCGCCAGAATCGCGGGTCACGTGCCCACGCATCTCCCCTTGGACTACGACAAACGGCTCATGCTCTTCGCGGGCCGCAGCTCGACGGCGCTGGCCGGAGCGATCGCCGGCAAGCTCGGCGTCGACCTCGGCCCGGTCGACCAGCAGACCTACGCCAGCGGCGAGATGTACTGCCGCTACGAGGAGTCCGTGCGCGGCGCCGACGTGTTCGTCGTCCAGTCGCTGGCCGCCACGCGCGACGGCGCGCTGAGCCTCAACGACGCGCTGATGGAGCTCGTGCTGATGATCGACGCGGCGGTCGGCGCGTCCGCGCACCGCGCGGTCGCGGTGATCCCGTGGTTCGGCTACTCGCGCCAGGACATGAAGTCGCGCCTGCGCGAGCCGATCAGCGCGCGGGCGGTGGCGAGGATGCTGGAGTCGGTCGGCGTCAACCGCGTCCTGACCGTCGACCTGCACACCGGCCAGGCCCAGGGCTTCTTCCACGTGCCGGTCGACCACATGACCTCGCTGCACATGCTCGCCGACGACCTCCGGGAGCGGCTGCCGAGGAACGCGGTCGTGATCGCGCCCGACGCCGGGCGCGTGAAGCTCGCCAAGAAGTTCTCGACCCATCTCGGGGCCGAGCTGGCGATCCTCGACCCGGAGGCCGAGAACCCGAGGCACCGCGTGATCGGCGACGTCGCCGGCCGGACCGTCGTGATCATGGACGACATCTTGGACACCGGCTCGACGTTGACCAAGGCCGTGCGGGCCCTGCGCGACGCCGAGGCCACCAACATCCACGCGGTCGCGATGCACCCGATCCTCAGCCCCGGCACGGTGGAGCGAGTCAATGACCTTGGGTTGGAGGAGCTGCTGGTGACCGACACCGTCGCGGTGCCGGACGTCGCGCCGGACGCGCTGCGCGTCGTCTCCTGCGCGCCGCTGCTGGCCGACACGATCCACCGGATCTTCACGGACGACTCGGTCGCCGAGGCGTTCGGCGGCGAGAACATCTAGGCGTACACCTAGACAACCTGTCTACCCTTGCGTCCCTCGATGGACGCCTCCGCCGCCCGCATCACCGTCGCCGCCGCGCTGGAGCTGCCCGCGCTGCGGCGTGGGCTGCCGGAGGTCGTGGCCGGGGCGGAGGCCCTGGACCGGCCGATCCGGTGGGTGCATGCCGGCGAGGTGCGCAACATCGCGTCGCTGCTGCGCGGCGGCGAGCTGCTGCTGACGACCGGGATGGCGATCGGGCCGACGGCGTCCGACCAGCGCACGTTCGTCGCCGAGCTGGCCGCGCGCGAGGTCGCCGCGCTGGCGATCGAGCTCGGCAACACGTACAACAACAGGCTGCCGGCGGCGCTCGTCGCGGCGGCCGAGCGCCACGGGCTGCCGCTGATCGAGCTGCACGCGGCGGTCCCGTTCGTCGCGGTCACCGAGGCGATCCACACCGAGATCGTCAACCGCCAGTACGACCTGCTGCGCCGCGCCGAGGGTCTGCAGGAGCGCTTCACGCAGCTGATGCTCCAGGGCGGCGGGATCCCGGGCGTGCTCGCGCTGCTCGCGGAGGCGCTGGCGAACCCCGTGTTCCTGGAGGCCGCCGACGGGCGCCTGCTCTACCACGCGTCGGCGACCGGCGAGGACCCGGTCGGCGCCTGGGCGCAGGCCGCCAAGGGCGGCAGCGCGCTGGCCGTCGCCGCGCCGGTCCCGGGGGCCGGGCAGCTCGTCGCGCTGCCGGTCGACGCGCCGCTGGACGGGGCGTTCGCGCGCCTGGCCGTCGAGCGCGCCGCCGGGATCGTCGCGCTCGCTCTGCTGCGCACCCGCCAGGAGGACGAGCTGCTGGCCCGCGGTCGCGGCGACCTGCTCGCCGACCTCGCCGCCGGCCGCATCGCCCCCGAGCCCGCGGCCGCCCGCGCCGCCGCGATGGGCTTCGCCGGCCGCGCGGCCGACGCGCTGCTGCCGATCGTCGCGCGCGGCTCCGCGGCGATGGCCGGGGGAGGGGCGGCGTGGCTCGCCGCCGTGCGCGACTTCGAGCGCGAGCTGAGCGGCTACGCGCCGTCGCTGGTCGGCGTCGACCCCGGCGACGGTGCGTTGTTGATGGTGTTGGTCCTGCGTGACGGCGAAGGGCGGGAGGCGGCGGCCGAGCGCGTCGCCAGGCATGTGCATGGGGTCGATCCGGGAGCGGTCGTCGCGGTGGCCGGCGCGACCGGCTGGGACGGCGTCGGCCGGGCGCTGCGCGATGCCGCGGAGTCCGCGGCCGCGGCGACCGACACCACGCGGCCGTGGCACGACGCGACGCGGATGGCGCTCGACCGGCTGCTCTGGCGCTGGCGCGACCAGCCGGACCTGACCGCCTACGTCGACCGGATGCTCGGGGCGGTCCTGGCCCACGACGCCAAGCGCAAGCACCAGCTGCTCCCGACGCTGGAGGCGCTGTGCCTGCACGGCGGCCGCAAGGCCGAGACCTCGCGCGCGCTGCACCTCAACCGCCAGGCGCTGTATGACCGCATCACGCGCCTGGAGCAGGTCCTCGACGCCGACCTCTCCGACGCCCGCACGCTGCTGGCCCTGCACGTCGCGCTCGAAGCCCGGCGCCACGGCGCCGGCCACCCCAACTAGACAACCTGTCCAGCGATCCGGGCGAGGTTCGGACGACCCGCCCGTTGTGGCCGCGCCCCCGGACGCGGGAGCCTGCACCGAGATGACCCCGACCGCCGTCCCCACCGACGTCCGGACGCTCGCCAACCACATCGGCGGCACCTGGACCCCGTCCACCACGACGCAGACCCTCGAGGACCGCGACCCCGCGACGGGCGACCTGCTCGCGCTGGTCCCGCTCTCCACCTCCGCCGACGTCGACGCCGCCGTCACCGCGGCCCGCGCCGCAGCGACCGAGTGGCGCAGGGTCTCCCCGATCGTCCGGGCCCGCGCGGTCGCCAGGCTGCGCGACATCCTCGACGAGCACCGTGACGAGATCGCCGAGCTCGTCACCCGCGACATGGGCAAGACGCTGCCCGACGCGACCGCCGAGGTCGCACGCGGGATCGAGTCCTGCGAGGCCGCGGTCGCGATGCCGCACCTGCTCAAGGGCGAGAACCTCGAGGGCGTCGCCACCGGCCTCGACGTCGAGATGGTCCGCCAGCCGGTCGGCGTCGTCGCGGCGATCACCCCCTTCAACTTCCCGGCGATGATCCCGCTGTGGTTCATGCCCTGGGCGCTGGCCGCGGGCAACGCCTTCATCTTGAAGCCGTCCGAGCAGGACCCGCTGCCGGGCGAGCGGATCGTCGAGCTGGCGATCTCGACCGGCGCCTTCCCGGAGGGCCTGATCAACCTCGTCCACGGCGCGCACGACGTCGTCAACGGGCTCCTCGAGCACCCGGGCGTCGATGCGATCTCGTTCGTCGGCAGCGCCAAGACCGCCCGCTACGTCTCGACCCGCGCGGCCGAGCACGGCAAGCGCGTCCAGGCCCTGGGCGGCGCGAAGAACTCGATGGTCGTCATGCCCGACGCCGACCCGGACCTGATGACCGGCGGCGTCATGGGCTCCTCGTTCGGCGCGGCTGGGCAGCGCTGCCTGGCCGGCTCGATCGCCGTGCTCGTCGGCACCCAGGCCGAGCAGGACCGCTCGCGCGAGCTGATCGTGCAGGCGGCGTCCAAGCTCAAGACCGGCGCCGGGATCGACCCGCAGACGGACGTCTGCCCGGTCGTCTCGCCCGCCCAGCGCGAGCGCCTCGTCCGCGACATCGACCAGGCCGAGGCCGACGGCGCGCAGGTCGTGCTCGACGGCCGCGGCGACGCCGGCCCCGGCGGCTGCACGCTCGGCCCGACGATCCTCGACGGCGTCGCCGAGGACCACAAGGTCGCGGTCGACGAGCTGTTCGGCCCGGTGCTGACGTTCGTCCGCGCCGCCGACCTCGACGAGGCGATCGCCAAGGTCAACAGCTCGCGCTACGGCAACGCCTCGGTGATCTTCACCGAGTCCGGTGGCGCGGCGCGGGCCTATCGCTACGGCGTCGAAGCTGGGATGGTCGGCGTCAACGTGGGCGTCGCCGCCCCGATCGCGTGGTTCCCGTTCAGCGGGTGGAAGGACTCGATCGACGGCGACCTCCATGCCAACGGCAACGACGCGGTCGAGTTCTACACGCGCAAGAAGGTGGTCACCTCACGATGGGCGGCATGACGCACGACGAGCTGCAGCAGGCGGCACACGATCACCTGCTGCTGCACTTCAGCAAGCAGGGCATCGACGACCTCCTCGTCCTGGACCGGGGCGAGGGGCCGTACGTGTTCGACACCAAGGGCAACCAGCACATCGACGCGCTGTCGTCGCTGTTCTGCGCCCAGATCGGCTACTCCTACGGCGAGGAGTTCGCCGCCGCCGCGGCGGCGCAGCTGACGACGCTGGCGTTCAACACCAACTGGGGCACGGCGCATCCCGCGTCGATCGAGCTGGCGGCCAAGCTGGCCGCCGTCGCCCCGGGCGACCTCAACCGCGTGTTCTTCACGTCCGGTGGCAGCGAGTCGGTCGAGGCCGCCTGGAAGCTCGTGCGCGAGCACTTCCACGCGATCGGCCAGCCGCAGCGCACGAAGGCGATCGCGCGCGACATCGCCTACCACGGCGTGACGCTGGGAGCGCTGTCGTTCACGGGCGTCGAGCGCTTCAAGGTCCCGTTCGGCAAGCCGGCGATCGACGTCACGCACGTCAGCAACACCAACATGTTCCGCGGCGGCCCCGACGGCGGCCGCGTGACCGACGAGGCCGCGTTCACCGCGCAGCTGCTGGCCGAGATGGAGGCCGCGATCGTGGCCGCCAACCCCGACGAGGTGGCGCTGATCATCGCCGAGCCGATCCAGAACGCGGGCGGCTGCCTGAAGGCGCCGGCCGGCTACTGGAAGGGCCTGCGGGCGTTGGCGGACAGGTACGGGATCCTCCTGATGGCCGACGAGGTCATCGCGGGCTGCGGGCGGATGGGCGAGTGGATCGCCTCCGGCCGCGAGGGGATCACGGTGGACCTGGTCTCGCTCGCGAAGGGCCTGACGTCGGCCTACGCGGCGATGGGCGCGGTCATCGCCACCGACCGCGTGATCGCCCCGATCGCCGAGTCCGGCGCGGTGTTCCGGCACGGCATCACGTTCGGCGGCCACCCGGTCGCCGCGGCGATGGCGCTCAAGAACATGGAGATCTTCGAGCGCGACGGGGTCCTGGAGAACGTCCGCGCGCTCACGCCGTACCTCGGCGAGAAGATGAAGGACCTGCTCGGCGTCCCGATCGTCGGCGACGTGCGCGGCGACGGCTTCTTCTGGGCAATGGAGCTCGTCAAGGACGATGACAACACCCGCTTCGACCAGAGCGAGCGCGACAAGCTGCTGCGCGGCTTCCTGCCCGGGCGGCTGCGCGAGGCGGGCCTGATCGCCCGCGCCGACGACCGCGGCGACTCCGTGCTGCAGATCGCCCCGCCGCTGATCGCCGACAAGGCGCTGCTGGATGAGATCGTCGCCCGCCTGGGCGACGTGCTGACCGACGCCAGCGCCCACATGGGCCTGAGCACGACCGCCGGAGCCACCGCGTGAGCGCGACCGAAGCGACGATCAAGGACTACAAGAACCTGGTCGGCGGCGAGCTCGTCGGCGGCGTCGACGGCGCGACGCGCGAGATCCTGAACCCGGCGACGGGGCAGGTCATCGCGCGCGTGCCCGAGGGCGGGCAGCCCGACGTCGAGCGCGCGGTCGCCGCCGCGCGCGCGGCGCGGATCCCGTGGCGCGACACCACGCCGGGCGAGCGCCAGGAGCGGCTGCTGGCGATGGCCGCGGTCATCGACGCCCACAGCGACGAGCTGGCGGCGCTGGAGTCGCTCAACGTCGGCAAGCCGCAGTCGCTGGCCGCCGAGGAGCTGCCGATCTGCGCCGACGAGCTGCGCTTCTTCGCGGGCGCGGCGCGGACGCTGACCGGCCCGAGCGCGGGCGAGTACTCGCCCGACCACACGTCGTTCGTGCGCCGCGAGCCGCTGGGCATCGTGGGGCAGATCGCGCCGTGGAACTACCCGTTGATGATGGCGATCTGGAAGATCGCGCCGGCGCTGGCCGCGGGCAACGTGGTGGTGTTGAAGCCGTCGGAGCTGACGCCGGTCTCGACGCTGCGCTTCGCCGAGCTGCTGGTCGACGTGCTGCCCAAGGGTGTCCTGAACGTGGTGACCGGCGACGGCCCGGGCGTCGGCGCGCACATCGTCCAGCACCCCGAGATCAGCATGGTGTCCTTGACCGGCAGCGTCGGGACCGGCAAGTGGATCGCCCGCACCGCGGCCGACACGCTCAAGCGCGTGCACCTGGAGCTGGGCGGCAAGGCGCCGGTCGTCGTCTTCGACGACGCCGACCCCAAGGCGGTCGCCGAGGGGCTGCGCGTCGCGTCGTTCCTGAACTCCGGCCAGGACTGCACCGCGGCCACGCGCGTGATCGCCGGGCCCAAGGTGTACGACGCGGTCGTCAGCGAGCTGAGCGCCGCCGCGGCGTCGCTGGTCGTCGGCGACCCCGCCGAGGGCATGCAGGTCGAGATGGGGCCGGTCATCAGCGCGCGCCAGCAGGAGCGGATCCTCGGCTTCCTGGAGCGGGCGAGCGGTTCGGGCGCCGAGGTCGTCACCGGCGGCAGCGCCGGGCGCGAGGCCGGGTTCTTCGTCCAGCCGACGGTCATCGCGGGCGTCGAGCAGACCAGCGAGATCGTCCAGAACGAGGTCTTCGGCCCGGTCGTCACGGTCCAGCGCGCCGACGCCGAGGAGGCGTTCCGCCTCGCCAACGACGTGCCCTACGGCCTGGCCGCGAGCGTGTGGACGCGCGACGTCGGCATCGCGATGGACGCGATCCGCCAGCTCGACTTCGGCTGCGTCTGGGTCAACGACCACCTGCCGTTCCTGTCCGAGATGCCGCACGGCGGCTTCGGGGAGTCCGGCTACGGCAAGGACCTCTCGATCTACGGGCTCGAGGACTACACGCGGATCAAGCACGCGATGATCAAGCTCGGATAGGAGCTTCGGCTTCGCAGCGCCGCACTGGACGTTCGGGGCGGACCGGTCGCTTCAGGACGACCCTGGAGCGACCGAATACCACGTCTGGTGGATCACGTCCGCACAGAGCCGCACGACCCTGCGACGCTGCAGGAGGCCGAAGCCCGCTTCCGCATCGCGTTCGAGGAGGCCGGCATCAGCATGGCCATCGTCGGGCTCGACGGCTCCTTCCTGCGGGTCAACCGCGCGCTGACCGAGCTGCTCGGCTACTCGTCCGAGCAGCTGATCGAAGGCGGCATGGCGCTCGTCCACCACCCCGACGGCGAGGCGATCTCGCAGAGCTGGGAGCACCTGCGCACCGGCCAGATCGAGCGCTACCAGTTCGACCGCCCGTACCGCCACGCCGCCGGCCACGTGATCTGGGGCGAGACGACGATGGCGCTGGTCCGCGACCACGACGGCAACCCGATGTACACGATCGGCCAGCTCCAGGACGTCAGCGGCCGCAGGGTCGCCGAGGAGCGCGCGGCTCGCCGCGCCGGGCAGCAGACCGCGCTCGCGCGCCTGTCGCAGCTCGCGCTGATCGAGCAGGACTTCGACGCGCTCGCCAGCGCGACGGTCCGGGCGATCACCAACACCTTGGACGTCTCGCTCGCCGGCCTGTCGGCCGTCGAGCCCGGCAGCGCCGCACCGCGCCACCTCGCGGGCGCCCACGCCGACGACCCCGGCGAGTCCGCCGCCGCGCGGCTCGACATCCAGCACTCGCGCTGCACGCTGGAGCGCAGCGCGCCGGTCGTCGTCCGCGACGTCGCGAACGAGACGCGCTTCGACGTCAGGGCGCTGCGGGCGCGCGGGCTGGCCTCCGGCATGGTCGTCCCGGTCGCGGGCGAGGACGAGGCGCCGTTCGGCGTGCTCGGCATGTACGCGACCGCGCCGCGCAAGTTCGACGACGACGACCTCGCGTTCCTGCAGTCGGTCGCCAACGTGCTGACCGGCGCGCTGCGCCGCCTCGCCGCCGAGCGCGGGCTGCGCCACCAAGCCCTCCATGATCCCCTGACGCAGCTGCCCAACCGGGCGCTGCTGCTCGACCGGCTGCGGCTCGCGCTGGCGCGGCGCCGCCGCGAGGCGCGCTGGGTCGCGGTCCTGCACTTCGACCTCGACGACTTCAAGGGCGTCAACGACTCGCTCGGCCACGTCGCCGGCGACGCGCTCCTGCGGGCCTTGGCGCCGCGGTTGAGCGAGGCGCTGCGGCCGTCCGACACGCTCGCGCGCCTCGGCGGCGACGAGTACGCGATCCTGCTGGAGGGGCTGGAGGACCCGGCCGAGTCGGTCAGGGTCGCCGAGCGGCTGCTCGCCGTCGTCGGCGAGCCGGTGGAGCTCTCCGGCGCCACGCTGCGGCTGAGCGCGTCGATCGGGATCGCGCTCGCCGCGCCGACCGCGTCGGACGAGAGCGAGGACCTGCTGCGCGACGCCGGCGTCGCCATGTACCGCGCCAAGCGCGCGGGCGGCGGGCGCTCCGAGCTGTTCGACGACGCGATGCGCGCCGAGACCGTCGAGCGGATCGCGCTGACCAACGACCTGCGCGAGGCGATCGAGAACGGCCAGCTGCGGCTCGAGTACCAGCCGCTGGTCCACCTCGGCCGCCGCCAGGCGTCCGGCTTCGAGGCGCTCGTGCGCTGGACCCATCCCGAGCGCGGCGAGATCGGGCCCGGGCGCTTCATCCCGCTCGCCGAGCAGCACGGGCTGATCGAGCCGCTGGGCCAGTGGGTCATGCGCGAGGCGCTGACCCAGCTGCGCCGCTGGCACGATTCCGGGTTCGCGACCAAGATGGGGATGTCGGTCAACGTGTCGCGCGTGCAGCTGTCGCGCCCGGGGCTGGCCGACGAGATCTTCGCGCTGCTCGACGAGCTGGCGCTCGCGCCCGACCGGCTGATCGTCGAGGTCACCGAGTCGGCCGTGATGGAGGACCCGGACGTCGCCAACGCGACGCTCGACGCGCTCAACGACCACGGGGTCCGGATCGCCCTGGACGACTTCGGCGTCGGGCAGTCGTCGCTGGCCTGCCTGCGCGACCTGCCGCTCAACGCGCTGAAGCTCGACCGCCAGTTCATCACGTCGCTTGCGTCCTCGCGCGAGGCCGCGGCGATCGTGCGTGCGGTCTGCGACATGGCGCGGACGCTGCGCTTCGGCGTCGTCGCCGAGGGCGTCGAGACCGAGGCGCAGTCGCAGGTCGTCGAGGCGCTGGGCTGCGACTTCGGCCAGGGCTTCCTGTACGCCCGGCCGACGCGGCCCGAGGACATCCGGGCCGCGGTGGCCGAGCTGGACGCGCGCCTGGGCGGCGCGGTCGGCAGCGCTGCGTAGTTGTAGGACTGGCTACGCGGCGGCGGGCTTCGCCGGGATCTTCGTCAGCGTCGCGAAGCCGGCGAGGAAGGACGTGATCTCGTCCCTGGACGCGGCGGTGCTCTGCGTGCAGTCGACGGTCGCGAAGACGTTGGCGTTCGCGGGCGTCTGGGCGGTGCTCGTCGCGGGCGTCGTGCCGCGGGCGTGGCCGGCCGAGCACTGCGGGATGTTGAGGTTCTGGACCGTCGAGGCCTTCAACCTGGTCCGGTTGGCCGTGACCCACGCGGTCGTCTGCTTGGCGGCGTCGGCGAAGTTCGTGATGGTCGGCGTGCCCGCGGAGGTCGCGAGCGCCGCGACGCCGTGGGCCGCGCCCGCGCGGGCGGCGCCGACGGTGCCGGAGAGGTCGACGAACGGGCCGAGGTTCGCGCCCGCGTTGATCCCGGCGATGACGAGGTCGACCTTGGACTTCTTGATGACCTTGCTGAACGCGTAGTTCACCGAGTCGGCCGGGAAGCCCTTGACGGCGATCGCCGGGTAGCCGGACTTGGTGGTGGTCTTGGTCGCGGTCAGCGCGCCGGGCGTGGTCTTGCCGCCGGTGCCGGACTGGTTCGCGGCGGGCGCGACGACGGTCACGGTGACCTTCGGCAGCTTGCGCAGCGCGGTGACGAGCGCGTCGATGCCCGGCGCCCTGACGCCGTCGTCGTTGGAGACGAGGACGCGCAGCGGCTTGACGTTCTTGGTGGTCTTGGCCTGGGCGGCGGCCGGCGCGGCGGCGACGGCGGCGAGGGCCAGGACGGCGGTGGAGGTACGGCGGAGGTTCATAGGCGGCGCGCAAGGTATTGGCCTGGCGCGCCGCCGCTGTCAACGAGATGTTGCCGTGGCGTTAGACCGCTTCGAGCACCATCGCGTTCGCGAGGCCGCCGGCCTCGCACATCGTCTGCAGCGCGTAGCGGGCGCCGTTCTGGGCCATCGCGTTGACGAGCGTCGCGGTGATCCGCGCGCCGGACGCGCCGAGCGGGTGGCCGAGGGCGATCGCGCCGCCGTTGACGTTGACCTTGCTCAGGTCCGCGCCGGTCTCGCGCTGCCAGGCCAGGACGACCGAGGCGAACGCCTCGTTGACCTCGAAGAGGTCGATGTCGTCCAGCGAGAGGTCAGCCTTCTCCAGCACTTTCGCTGTGGCCGGGATGACCCCGGTGAGCATGTAGAGCGGGTCGTCGCCGACGACGGAGAAGGCCTTCAACTTGGCCTTGGGCGTGAGGCCGAGCTCGCGTGCCATCTCGGGCGTGGTGACCAGGACCGCGGCGCTGCCGTCATTGGTCGGCGACGAGTTGCCCGCGGTCACGCGCCAGTCGATCTGCGGGAAGCGCGCGCCCATCGCGGGATCCTCGAAGGCGGGCTTGAGGCCGGCGAGCGCCTCCAGCGTCGTGCCGGGGCGGATCGACTCGTCGGTCGCGACGTCGCCGATCGGGACGACCTCGTCGGCGAACTTGCCGGCCTCGGTCGCGGCCGCCGCGCGCTGGTGGGACTCGAGCGAGAAGCGGTCGAGGTCGGAGCGCGGCAGCTCCCACTTGGCGGCGATCAGCTCGGCGCTGACGCCCTGGGGCACGAGGCCGTCCGGGTAGCGCGCCGCGACGCCGGGGCCGAACGGGTCGGCGCCGGGCGGGACGTTGGACCACATCGGGACGCGGCTCATCGACTCGACGCCGCACGCGATCACCGCGTCGTAGGCGCCGGAGATGACGCCCTGGGCGGCGAAGTGGACCGCCTGCTGCGAGCTGCCGCACTGGCGGTCGACGGTCGTGGCCGGGACCGACTCCGGCAGGCCCGCGGCGAGGACCGCGTAGCGCGTGGTGTTCATCGCCTGCTCGGCGACCTGGTCGACGCAGCCGCCGATCACGTCGTCGATCCGGGTCGGGTCGATCCCGGTGCGCTCGACGAGCGCGCGCAGCGAGTGGGCGAGCAGGTCGACGGGGTGGACGGGGTTCAGCGCGCCCTTGCCGGCCTTGCCCCGTCCGATCGGGGTCCGGACGGCATCGACGATCACGGCTTCGCGCATCGGTGTTCCTCCATGGTTTGAAAATCCAACTGAGGTGCGACCGGCGGTAGCCTAGCAAGAGTGAGTCCGGAAACCGAACCGACCGCCGTCGCCGAGCCGCGGCCGTGCGCCATCGCCGACGCGCTGGAGCTGATCGGCGAGCGCTGGGCGCTGCTGGTCGTGCGCGAGATGTTCTGGGGCAACCACCGCTTCTCGCAGATCCAGCGCGCGACCGGCGCGCCGCGCGACATCCTCAGCGCGCGCCTGCGGTCGCTGGTGGAGGCGGGGATCCTGGAGCGACGCCCGTACAGCGAGCGCCCGCCGCGCGACGAGTACCACCTGACCAAGCGCGGGCGCGCGCTGTCGCCGGTGCTGATGGCGATCCAGGAGTGGTCGTACGCCGAGATCGACGACGGCTGCACGCACCGCTTCCCGCACCACGACCACCAGGTCGATCCGGTGTCGAGGTTCACGTGCCGCGTGTGCGGCGAGGAGCTGCGCTAGGCCCAGGTCGCCGCGAGCACGCGGCGCCAGTTGTTCCAGGCGATGCCGGCGACCTCGGCCTCGGTGAAGCCGCCGGCGCGCAGCGCGTCGAGGAGCTTCGGGAGTCCGGCGACGTCGCCGAGCTCCTGCGGGATCACGCCGCCGTCGAAGTCGGAGCCGAGTGCGACGTGGCCGGCGCCGATGCGGTCGGCGACGTGGCGGACGTGGGCGACGACCTGGGTCAGCGGCGTGTCGGCGTCGAGCTTCCCGTCGGGGCGCAGGAAGTCCACGATGTAGGGGATGCCGACCAACCCGTTGGTCCTGCCGATCTCGTCGAGCTGGTCGTCGGTGAGGTTGCGCGAGGCGGGTGCGACCGCGTGGGCGCCGCAGTGGGTGGCGATCAGCGGCGCGTCGGTGATCCCGGCGACGTCCCAGAAGCCGCGCGTGTTCAAGTGCGACAGGTCGACGACCATGTTGTAGGCGTTGAGCTTCCTGACCAGCGCGCGGCCTGCGTCGGTCAGGCCCTCGCCGGTGTCGGGCGAGTGCGGGAACCTGAACGGGACGCCGTTCCCGAAGCGGTTGGGGCGGCTCCAGACGGGGCCGACCGAGCGCAGGCCCATGGCGTGCCAGGCGTCGAGCGCTTCGAGCGAAATGTCCAGCGGCTCGGCACCCTCGAGGTGCATGACCGCGGCGTGCGGGCCGCTCCCGTCGGCGGCGGCGTCGAGGTCGGCGACGCTGCGCGCGACGCGCAGGTGGCCGGCGCGCTCCAGCGCGAGCAGGCGCCCGGCCGCGGCGGTCGCCTCGGCGGCGGCGAAGTCGTGCGGGACCTCGGGATCGAGCGGGATGTCGTAGCCGCCGCCGGGAGCCGCCTCGAAGTCGAGGTCGACGCCGCCCGGGCCCGAGCAGAAGATCGCCCACATCGAGGCGACCAGCCCGCCGGCCGCCGCGCGCGGCAGGTCGAGGTGACCGCCGTCGCGGCCGGTCACCAGGTTCGCGTGGTCGGCGCGCGTGAGCGCGTCGTGGTGGCCGTCGAAGATCGGCTGCATCGGAGCGCGGGACCCTAATGGTCCGAGTACCCCGGGGCGGTATCCTGGGTGACCTATGGCTGACGCTCCGGCAACCCGTGGCTACTCCGCCACCAAGGACCAGCTGCTCAAGCGCCTGCGGCGCGTCGAGGGCCAGGTCCGCGGCATCGAGGGGATGGTGGAGGACGAGCGCTACTGCATCGACGTCCTCACCCAGATCAGCGCGGTGCAGGCCGCGCTCGACAAGGTCGCGCTCGGGCTGCTCGACCAGCACGCCAACCACTGCGTGATGGGCGCGCCCGACGAGGGGGCGAAGGCCGAGAAGACGGAGGAGTTGATGGCGGCCGTGGGGCGGTTGATGCGGCGGGGGTAGGGCGGAGGCTTCGCTTCGCTGTTCTGCGCGGGGCGTGGGTGGTGGTGCGGCGCGGCGGTGGGTGGTGTTCAGCGCGGCCGTGTTGCTGGCGGCTTGGAGCGTTGGTTGGGAGGGCATCGATGGCGAGCTGCGCTGGAGGCGGCGCCAGCGTTGGTGGTGTGGCTGGGCTGCTCGCCGGGACTGGGGGCGGGGTTCGGGGCCGAACGGGTTGGTCGGCGGCAGTTTGGTGTTCGTATGGGACGCCGGACTGCCGTTGAGGGGGTCAACGGTGCATTTGGGCTCTATGCGAACCACTGTGCACCGTTGACGCTTGGGTTCGGGCCCGAACGGCGCCCGGAGCCCTACGCGAGGCCCAGGAGACCCGCCCGCACCGCCCCCACGCCGAGCCACACCGCCAGCGGCGGCGCGACCGCCAACGCCTTCTCCCATCGATGCCCTCCAAGCTACGCCCCGCACCACCAGCGACACGGCCGCGCTGAACGCCACCCACCGCCGCGCCGGAGCGCCACCAACACCCCGCGGCCAGATCAGATCTGCGGCCCCGGCCCCGGAGGACCCGGCGGCGGTCCCGGCTGCGGCGTCGGCGCACCCGGCGGCGTGGGCGTGGGCGTGGGCGTGGGCGCGGGCGCCGGGGTCGGCGATGGACCGGGATTCGGTCCGGAAGGTGGCAGCGGCGACATCGCGGCTCGGCTACCCGGTCAGCCCTCGAACCAACGTCCAGAGGGATTAGCGCGGACACCTGGCGGGAAGCCTGGCGCGGGCAGTGGCTGCCCACGACCTCGTCCGCCTGCTCGATCTCGACCCGGAACTCGGGGATCGACTCGCGCCCGAGGACCAGCAGCGCGCGCTGCACCAGCTCGTCGCCGAGACGCTCCGCGTCCCGACCGGTCGCTGGGACGCGGCCGGCGCGATCGATCCCGCCGGCACGCCGCTGGGCCTGCTGATCCTCGATGGCCTGCTGCTGCGCGACCTCGACCTCGGCCGCCGCGCCTCGACCGAGGTGCTCGGCTTCGGCGACATCCTGCGGCCGTGGGACACCGACGCCGCCGCGTCCGAGCTGCCGCTCGTCGCGCGCTGGACGGTCCTGGAGCCGCTGCGCCTCGCGGTCCTCGACGAGCGCTTCCTGCACCTCGTGGTGCGCTTCCCGCCGGTCGTCGATGCGCTCTTCGCCCGCACGGCGCGCCGCCACCGCGGCCTGGCGGTCCGGCTCGTCGTCAACCAGCTCGTGCGCCTGGAGGACCGGCTGCTGCTCGCGCTCTGGGCGCTGGCCGAGCGCTGGGGCCGCGTCACGCCCGACGGCGTCCTGGTCCCGATGGGCCTGACCCACTCGGCGCTGGCCCGCCTCGTCGGCGCCCGCCGCCCGTCGGTCACGTCCGCGCTGGGCGACCTCTCGCGCGACCACCTGCTGGAGCGCACCGAGGACGGCTGGCTCCTGCGCGGCGACCCGGCCCACCTCGTGGACCCGGTCACCGAGCGCCTGCTCTCGCCGGCCTAGCGCCGCCCGCCGGATAGGCTCCGGCAGACCATGGAAGAAGGCCGCGTCCGATGGGCCCAATCCGGCGACGCGAGCATCGCGTACCGGCTGCTCGGCGACGGCCCGGTCGACATGGTGTTCTTGAACGGCGTCACCTCGCACATCGAGGTGCTGATGGAGGAGCCGGGGCTGCGGCGGTGGTGGGAGCGGCTCGGCTCGATCGCCAGGGTGATCCTGGTCGACCGGCGCGGCGTGGGGCTGAGCGACCGCCACCACGGGACGATCACGCTGGAGCAGGAGGTCGCCGACCTCGACGCGGTCCTCGACGACGCCGGCTGCGATCGCGTGGTCCTGCAGTCCTACGCGGCCGGCGGGCCGCTGGCGATCGAGTACGCGGCGACGCGCCCGGACCGGACGCTGGCGCTCGTCCTGTACGCCTCGGTGATCGCGACCGCGCGCGAGCAGGACGCGCCGTGGATCGAGGCGCCGCACGACCGCGCGGAGCGGCTGGCGAGGCTGCGCGACACGTGGGGGACGGGCGCGAACCTCGGGCGCCTCGCGCCGTCGCTCGAAGGCGACGAGCGGATGCGCGAGTGGATGGGCCGCTACGAGCGCCAGTCCGCGACGCCGCAGGGCTTCCTGCGCCTCAGCGCCAACCTCGACGGCGTCGACGTCCGCCACCACCTGCCCCAGCTGCGCGTCCCGACGCTGATCCTGCACCGGACCGGCGACAGGATGATCGACGTCGGCCACTCGCGGATGGCGGCGCGGCTGATCCCGGGCGCGCGGTTGGTCGAGCTGCCCGGCGAGGACTCGCTGCCGATGGTCGGCGACAGCGAGGCGCTGCTCGGCGAGCTGGAGGAGTTCCTGACCGGCTCGCGCACGACGACGTCGGGGCTGCAGCGGCGGCTGATGACGATCCTGTTCACCGACATCGTCGACGCGACCGGCCACGCTGCGCGGATGGGCGACGCGCGCTGGCGCGACCTCCTGTCCGCCCACGACGCCGCGATCCACCGCGAGGTGGAGCGCTACGGCGGGCGCCAGGTCAAGACGCTCGGCGACGGCTACATGGCCGCGTTCGAGGGGCCGCCGTCAGACGGGCTGCGCTGCGCCCGGACGGTCCTGGCCGCGGTGCGCGGGCTGGGGATCGAGCTGCGCGCCGGGCTGCACACGGGGGAGTGCGAGCTGATCGGCGGCGACGTCGGCGGGATGGCCGTGCACATCGCCGCGCGCGTGTGCGACATGGCGGGTCCGGGGCAGGTGCTGGTCTCCGGGACCAGCTACGGGACCGTCGTCGGCTCCGGGCTGACGTTCGAGCCGCTGGGCGCACACGCCCTCCGGGGCGTCCCGGGGCCGTGGCCGATCTTCGCTCTGCGACGCTGATCGATCATCAGCAGGATGCGGTCCCGCGCCGGATGCAAGCGCGGGTGCAGCGCAGCATGCGCTGACATGCGACCGCAACCTTGACCCTCCGGAACATGTTGTCCTTGGAAAGGGAAACCAACAGGGAGGCTCCCACCCATGTTCCGCAAGCTGTTCCACTCCAAGGGGGCGATCGTGCTGTCCGCGGCGATCGTCATCGGCCTGCTCGCGTCGTCGGTCTCGTTCGCGACCGGTGAAGGCAGGACGCTGCTGCTGGGCAAGCGCAACCCCGGATCCAACGCCTCGGCGGCGCTGTCGTCCGAGACGCAGATCATCGCCAACAACGGCACCTACGGCACCCGCCAGTCCAACAAGTCCGACAACGGCGGCGGCGCGATCTACGGCTGCCGCTCGAAGCTCGGCGGCTCCGAGAAGGGCAACGAGCCCTGCGTCCGCGCCTCGAACCTGGCCGACGGCCGCGCGTTCGAGTTCTCGTCCAACGGCGGCACCGAGGTCGGCCGGATCACCTCCGGCAACACCAGGGCCGCGCCGTTCACGACCAACGCGACGGGTGTCGCGACCGGGCTGAACGCCGACCAGGTCGACGGCAAGGGCGCCGACGACATCGCCAGGGCCGCGCATGACGATGCCGCGACGACGGCCACGGCCGCCGTGCAGGGCGCGACGTCGATCGCCGCCGTCTCCGACGCCGGCGCGCTCGGCACGGTCAAGCGCGGGTTCGCGTCGGCGACGACGACGGGCACCGGCACCTACCAGGTGGTCGCCAGCAACGACGTCTCGGCGTGCGCGATCCAGGTCACCGAGGCCACGGTCACGTCGGCCGGCGCCGCGGCGGCCGAGCTGGCGGGCGACAGGAAGACGATCAACGTCTCGACCCGCGACGACGCGGGCGCCCTGGCCAACAAGGCGTTCCACGTCACGGTGAGCTGCTAGCCGCAGCGCTCCGGGTTCAGGTCCCTCGCACGCGCGTCCGCGCGCGTGCGAGGAGCACCTGGCCCAGCAGGGTGCCCCAGTCCGCCAGGCCGCCGTACAGGTGGCCGAGCGGGCCGGTGTAGATCCACGCCAGCGCGCGCGTGGAAGGGGAGAGGCGGCGAGCGGCCATATGCGCTCTGACGCTACCGTTACGGCAACATGGCCGCTGCAACGAACGTCAAGACCACCGTCGAAGAGCTCCCCGAGTCCCGGGTTCGAGTCGCCGCGGAGGTCACGCCGCAGGAAGTTGCGCGCCGCGTCACCGAGGCCGCCGGCCGGATGGGCCGCGACCTGCGCATGCCGGGCTTCCGCAAGGGCAAGGTTCCGGCGCCGGTCGTCGTGCAGCGCCTGGGCCGCGAGGCGATCCTCGACGAGGCCGTCCGCAACGCGCTCCCGCGCTGGTACGTCGAGGCGATCGACGGGGCCGGGATCAAGACCGTCGGCGAGCCCGACGTCGACCTCGACTTCTCCGCGCTGCCCGGCGAGGGCGAGCCGCTCAACTTCACGATCGAGATCGGCGTGCGCCCGACCGCGACGATCGGCGACATCTCCAAGCTCGAGGTCGAGCGCCGCGAGCCGGAGGCCGACGAGCAGGCCATCGACGAGCAGGTCGAGCAGCTGCGCGAGCGCTCCGCCCGGTTGGAGACCGCCGAGAAGGCGTCCGAGAACGGCGACTTCGTCGTCATCGACTTCAAGGGCTCGATCGAGGGCGACGACGGCGAGCGCGACTACTTCGCCGGCGGCGAGGGCCGCGACCACCTCCTGGAGCTCGGCTCCAACCAGTTCATCGGCGGCTTCGAGGAGCAGCTCGTCGGCCTGAAGGCCGGCGACGAGAAGGTCGTCGAGGTCACGTTCCCCGAGGAGTACGGCTCCGCGCCGCACCTGGCCGGCAAGCCCGCCCAGTTCGAGGTGACGGTCAACGAGGTCAAGGCCAAGGAGCTGCCCGAGCTCGACGACGACTTCGCGACCGAGGCCGGCGGGTTCGACACGCTCGCCGAGCTGCGCGAGGACATCGCCACGCGCATGCGCGAGGCCGACGAGCGCAAGGTCGAGGCGGAGTTCCGCGAGGCCGCGCTGGACAAGGTCGTCGAGGGCGCCGAGGTCGAGATCCCGGACTCGCTGGTCGAGTCGCGCGCGAGGGAGCTGTTCGAGCAGATGCTCCACTCGCTCTCGCACCGCGGGATCACGAAGGACGCCTACCTGCGGATCGCGCAGAAGTCCGAGGAGGAGATCCTCGACGAGGCCCGCCCGGACGCCGAGCAGGCGCTGCGCCGCGAGGCCGTCCTGGCCGCCGTGATCGAGGCCGAGGACATCAAGCCGTCGGATGGCGACATCCTCGACGCGCTGCAGGAGTCGGCGATCCAGCAGGGCACGAAGCCCGAGAAGCTGCGCAAGCGCCTGGAGCAGCAGGGGCGCCTCGAGGAGCTGATCGAGGATCTGGCCCAGCGCCAGGCCGTCGAGCTGCTGGCCGAGCGCGCCGGCGGCGCCGCCCCGGCGGCCGCCGCTGCGGGTTCCGACGACGCGTCGGAGTAGCGCTTCCTGAGGGGACCCGCATGGTCGACCTGGTCGATCGTGTGGGGTCGCCTCACTGCTATGAGGTTCCTGTGCGTTCGGTGCTACCGTGCCGCCGCACATGTTCCGGTCCAGCTTCGCTCGTCGTCATCGTCACCTGATCCTCGCCGTCGCCACGGCACTGCTCCTGGGCCTGCTCGCGAGCATGGCCCTGGCGGCCACGGGGCACCGCTCGTCGCACAGCGGCGGCTACGGGGGTTACGGCGGCGGCGGGTATGGCTATGGGTACGGCTACGGCTACGGCGGGGGCTACGGGTACGGCGGCTATGGCTATGGCTACGGCTACGGCGGCCATCACGGCAGCTACCTGGCGGCCGGGCAGGTCTTCGATGCGGCCAAGTACGCCGACGCGCTTGCGCATGGCGCCTCGAGGGGCGATGCGCAGCGGGTCTCCGAGCTGGCCGGCGCGTCGGTGACGCTGCAGCGCTCGCTCTTCGACGGCGCCACGTGGGTCACGTTGTCGGCGGCCGAGGCCGGCAGCCCGAACCCGAGGACGACCGGGGCCGACGGCTTCTTCGCCTTCTTCCTCACCCGTCCGGGCGGGCGTGTGCGGGCCGAGGCGACGGCGCCGGGCTACGAGCCGGGCACGAGCATCACGCGCGCCGCGACCGCGCAGTCCACGCCGCTGAGCGTGTGGCTGACGCCGGTCGCGCAGGCCGGCGGTGGCACCTCGACGACGACGACCACGACGACCGACACCACCAACAACGGTGGCGGCGGGACGACGGCCGTGACATCGACGGTCCCGACGACGCAGGGCGCGGGGAGCAGGACCGTCGCGCCGGCGCCGGTCAGAAAGCCCGTCGGCTGCGCGGCGAAGAAGGGCAGCGCGAAGGTCGCGTGCGAGCGCGCCGCCAAGCTGGCGACCGCGCTGAGGACCTGCGACAAGACCTACAAGAAGGGCTCGAAGCGCACGCTCTGCGAGCGCCGCGCCCGCGCGCTGTCGGTCTGCGACGCGAAGAAGGGCAGGAAGCGCACGGCGTGCCGCGCCAAGGCGCTGAAGATCGGCAAGGCCACCAAGAAGCACAAGGCGGCGTCGAAGCATGCCGCGCGCCATTAGCCGGCGGACGGGCGCGGCGCTTGCGGCGCTGGCCGCGGTCCTGCTGGCGTGCGCGTGGGGCGTCTGCGCGGCGCCCGCGCGCGCCGACGTCGGGATCAGCGACACGCGGCCGGGGATCTTCAGCGACTGGCGCTTCACCGACCTCGGCGTGACGCACGTCCGGCTGGTCGTGCCGTGGGACGTCGCGGTCGACAAGCCGGAGGCGACCGACGCGTACCTGGCCGCGGCGCAGGCGGCGGGCGTGAGCGTCCACGTCGCGTTCGAGCACCTCTCCGGCGACCAGTGCCCGAGCGCGCCGTGCACGCTGCCGGGCGTCCAGGACTTCCGGACCGCGTTCGTCGCGTTCCGCAACCGCTGGCCGCAGGTCACGAGCTTCACGGCCTGGAACGAGGCGTCGCACGAGACGCAGCCGACGCGCGGCGACCCCGCGCGGGCGGCGGCGTACTACGACACGATCGTCGACCAGTGCCCGACCTGCGAGGTCGTCGCCGCCGACGTGCTCGGCGGCGATCCCGGGATGGCGCAGTGGCTGCGAGCGTTCCAGAACGCTGCGCGCCATCCGCCGTTGTTGTACGGGTTGCACGATTACTCCGACGCCGACCGCGGGTCGACGGCCGACCTCGACGGCATGCTGTCGATGATCGGCGGCGGGGCGAAGCTGTGGATCACCGAGACCGGCGGGATCGTCCGCTTCCGCACACGCGACGGCGTCGAGACGATGGGCTACGACGAGGCCCGCGCCGCGCGGGCGATCGGCTGGGCGCTCGAGGTCGCCGACGCGTACGCCGCGATCGTCCCGCGGACCTACATCTACAGCTTCACCGGTGGCGGTCGCATGGACACGGGCCTGGTCGGGCTCGACGGGAGCACGCGCGCCGGCTACGACGTGCTGCTGCAGTACCAGCGCGCGCACACGATCCCGCCGCTGCCGCGCCCGCCGGGCACGCAGGGCGCGACGACGCCGGTCTGGGACCGGCACAGCACGCCCGGCGGCTCGGCCACGAGCGGCGGCGCGGGCGGGGCCAGGGGCGGGGGATCATCGCCCACGAGGCTCTCCGGTCCGCGCCGGACCGTCCTGCGCTCACCCCGCGTGCGCCGCACCGGACGCCTCGGCCTGCGCCTGCTGCTGTCCTGCCCCGCGGGCGCGCCACGCTGCACCGGAACGATCCGCGCGTCCGGCCTGCGCCGCGCGACCTACAGCGTCCGCCCCGGCGGCCGCGCGACGGTCCTCCTGCACTGCACCCACCGCCGCCCACGCGCCCGCGCGACGCTGCGCCTGGCCTTCACCCAGTCCGGCGTGAAGCCCTGGCACGCGAAGGTGAGCGTCCGATGACCACCGCCGCCGCGCCGCGCGCCGTCGCTGCGCCGAGCGTCGCCACTGCGCGCGGCGCGGTCGGGTCGCCGGCGGCCGTCGCTCGGCGCGCGGCGCCGGCGGCCGCGACGGTGGTCCTGGCGGGCGTTCTGCGGGTCGTCCTCGGGCTGCCGCAGACGGGCTACGACGCGTGGTGGTCGTTGCTGTGGGGACGGTCGCTCGCGCACGGGTCGCTGCCAGATCTGAGCGGGGCGTTCGCCCCGACGCCGCATCCGCTGGCGATCGGGGTCGCGGCGGTGGTCGGGAACGCGACCGCGTTGGCGTGGCTGAGCCTGCTCGCGCTGGCCGCGTGCGGGGTCGTCGTGGCGGTGCTCGGCGGGCGGCTGTTCGGGCCGGTCGCAGGCGCGCTGGCGGCGGCGATCCTTCTGACGCGGCCGCTGCTGGCCGGCTCGGTCCTGGAGTCCGGGACCGACGTGCCGTTCCTGGCGCTCGTGCTCGGCGCGGGTGCCGCGCTCGTGCATCCGGACGGCGCGCGCTACCGCCGGGCGTTGATCCTGCTCACCGCCGCCGGGCTGCTGCGCCCCGAGGCGTGGGCGCTGGCGGTCGTGGTCGCGGCGATCGCGCCGTCGCGCCGGCGCTTCGCGCTCGCCCTCGCCGCACCCGCCGCGTGGCTGCTGTTCGACCTCGTCTGCACCGGCGACCCGCTGCACTCCCTGCACGGGACGCGCGACCTCGCCGACGCGCTCGGCCGCGCGCACTCCTTCGGCGCCGCGCTGCGGCTCGGGCCGGACTACCTGACGGTCGTCCTCGGCGACGCGGTCGCGCTGCTCGGCGGCGCCGCGGCGATCGCCGCGCTGTGGATCGCGCCCCGGCGCGCGCTGCTCCCGCTCGCCACGCTCGGCGCGGGCGCCGCGGCGTTCCTGGCGCTCGGGATCGCGGGGCTGCCGCTGCTCTACCGCTACACCTTGCTCCCGTCCGCGGCGCTCGCGCTGCTCGCCGCCTGGGCGCCGACGGCGTTCGCCGCCGCGTCCCGCGGCACCGCGTTGCGCGCCGCGCTCATCGCGGGCGCGGTCGCCGCCGTCGCGGCGCTCGCGCTCAACGCGCCGCACGCGGCGTCCGGGCTCCGGGACCAGGCGCGCTTCGCGGGCACGGCACTGCGCGAGCAGCGCGACCTCACCGCGCTCGTCCGCTCACCCGCGGTCCGGGCGCGCCTGCGCGGCTGCGCCGCCGCCGCGCCGGTCCTGCTCGCGCAGCAGCGCCCGGTCCCGCAGGTCGCGTTCCTGCTCGCGCAGGATCGCCCGATCCGCGTTGGCGGCAGCGCGCCCGCGCGCGGCGTGATCCTCACGCCGCGCCGCGGCTCGCTCGCCTTCACCGACCACCTCGCGCCCACCGACGCGCCGGCGCCCGACCCCCGCGCCGTCAACAGCGCCCGCCCCCTGGACACTCGTGGTGCCTGGGCCGCGCTGTCCACCTGCTAGCAGCCCGCGCCGACGCGCCTCGAACGAGCGTCCTCAACCCTCAAGGACACTCGGCCAAGACCGACCTGAAGGCCAGGGGACGTGCCTGGCCGAGTGCTAGCCTCCACGGACCTTCCGCGGTGCTCCAAGGGAGACCGTCGCGGAAGGATCTTCCCCCTTGAGAGAGAACGAGCACGAGGTCACATGAGTCCACTGGTTCCGATGGTCGTCGAGCAGACGTCGCGCGGCGAGCGTGCGTTCGACATCTACTCCCGCCTGCTCAACGAGCGCATCGTGTTCCTGGGCACGCCGGTCGACGACCAGATCGCCAACCTGATCGTGGCCCAGCTCCTGCACCTGGAGTCCGAGGATCCCGACAAGGACATCTCGCTGTACATCAACTCCCCGGGCGGGAGCGTGTACGCGGGTCTGGCGATCTACGACACGATGCAGTTCATCAAGCCCGACGTGCAGACGATCTGCGTCGGCATCGCGATGAGCATGGGCGCGCTGCTGCTGGCCGGCGGCGCTGACGGCAAGCGGATGGCGCTCCCGAACGCGAAGATCCTGATCCACCAGGTCAGCTCCGGCTTCCAGGGCCAGGCCACGGACATCGAGATCCACGCCAAGGAGATCATCGACATCCGCCAGCGCCTGGACCACATCATCGCCAAGCACACGAAGCAGACGTACGAGAAGGTGCGCGGCGACACCGAGCGCGATTACTTCATGAGCTCGGACGAGGCAGTGACGTACGGGATCATCGACCGGGTGATCTCCGAGCACTAGACTCGGCGCACCCTTCCTGTCAGAGACTGATGAAGAGGCGGATGTAGATGGCGCGTCCCACCGACTCCAACGAGCAGCTGCTGTGCAGCTTCTGCGGGAAGTCGCAGCGGCAGGTCAAGAAGCTGATCGCCGGGCCCGGCGTCTACATCTGCGACGAGTGCATCGACCTCTGCAACGAGATCATCGACGAGGAGCTCACCGCTCCGCCGTCGTTCGACCTCGACAACCTCCCGAAGCCGCGGGAGATCTACTCCGTCCTCGACGAGTACGTCGTCGGGCAGGAGGAGGCCAAGCGCACGCTGTCGGTGGCGGTCTACAACCACTACAAGCGCGTGCAGATGATGCAGAGCGCCGACAGCGACATCGAGCTGCAGAAGTCGAACATCCTGCTTCTGGGCCCGACGGGCTGCGGCAAGACGCTGCTCGCGCAGACGCTCGCGCGGATCCTGAACGTGCCGTTCGCGATCGCCGACGCCACGGCGCTGACCGAGGCCGGCTACGTCGGCGAGGACGTCGAGAACATCCTGCTGAAGCTGATCCAGGCCGCGGACTACGACGTCAAGAAGGCCGAGACCGGGATCATCTACATCGACGAGGTCGACAAGATCGCGCGCAAGGCGGACAACCCGTCGATCACGCGCGACGTGTCGGGCGAGGGCGTCCAGCAGGCGCTCTTGAAGATCCTGGAGGGGACCACCGCTTCGGTCCCGCCGCAGGGTGGGCGCAAGCACCCGCACCAGGAGTTCCTGTCGATCGACACCACGAACATCCTGTTCATCTGCGGTGGCGCGTTCGCGAACCTCGACCAGGTGATCGAGCGGCGCATCGGCAGCCAGGGCATCGGCTTCGGCGCGACGATCACCGCGAAGGCCGACGAGGACAGGGGCGAGGTGTTCCAGAAGACGCTGCCCGAGGACCTCGTCAACTACGGGCTGATCCCGGAGTTCATCGGGCGCCTGCCCGTGGTCAGCGCGGTGCACCAGCTGTCGCGTGAGGATCTGATCACGATCCTGACGGAGCCGCGCAACGCGCTGGTCAAGCAGTTCCAGCGGTTCTTCCAGTTCGACGGGATCGAGCTGGTGTTCTCGGAGGATGCGCTGGGTTCCGTCGCCTCGCTTGCGTTGGAGCGCGAGACCGGCGCGCGTGGCCTGCGGTCGATCATCGAAGAGACGTTGCTGGACGTGCAGTTCGAGCTGCCCTCACGGCGCGACGTGAAGAAGTGCGTCGTGACCAAGGAGACGATCGAGAAGGGCATCACGCCCACGCTCGTCACCGAGGCGGTCGAGGACGACACGCCGCAGGCCGAGTCGGCCTGAGCGCCGCGCGCCGCGACGTGAACGCTGACCCCATCGCCTTCGCCGGAGGCGCGCTGGACCGTGCCGGCGTGCGCCGGACCGACGACGCGTGGCTGGACGGCGCGTGGGCCGACGAGCGTGCGCTTGCGGTTGTTGTAGGGGTCGGTGGAGCTTCGGCGACGCCGGTGCCGCTGGCCTCCGGCGGCGCGCCGCGCGACCGCGAGGCGCTGTTCCTCGGCATCGACGGCGCGACCGGCGCGCCGGTGTGGGCGATCGAGCGAGACGGCGTCCCGCTCACCGGCCTGCGCGACCTCGCCGCGTCGCTGCCCGCCGACCAGCTCGGGACGATCGCCTACGCGAGCGCGCTGGCCAACTGGGCGAGGGCGACGCGCTTCTGCGGCATCTGCGGCCTTCCGACCGAGCCGCGCGAGGCCGGGCACGTCCGGGCGTGCGCGAACGGCCACCAGCACCACCCGCGCACCGACCCGGTCGTGATCATGCTCGTCACCGACGGCGACCGTGCGCTGCTCGGCCGCCAGGCGTCCTGGCCGGCCGGGCGCTACTCCGCTCTGGCGGGGTTCGTCGAGCCCGGGGAGGACCTGGAGACCGCCGTCGCACGCGAGGTGGTCGAGGAGTCCGGGATCGTCGTGCGCGACGTGCAGTACGTCGCGTCGCAGCCCTGGCCGTTCCCGGTGTCGCTGATGCTCGGCTTCCACGCGCGCTACGCGTCGGGCTCGATCTCCCGCGGCGACGAGGAGCTCGAGGACGTTGCCTGGTTCACCCGCGACGAGATCGCCGCGGCCGCCTCCGGCGACTCCACCTGGATCGACGGCGCCCCGTCCGACGGCCTCATGCTGCCGCCGCCGACAGCGATCGCCCGTCATCTGATCGATGTCTGGGTAGGCCAGGGCTAGATGCCCAAGCTCGTGCCCAAGAAGGTCGTCCCGTGGATGCTGCTGATCGAGGCGGCGATGGTGCTGCGTACGCACTGGTCGCTGCTCGACGACGTCGACCGGCGGGAGCTCAGCCGGATCGTCAGGAAGTCGCACGGCAACCCGAGGAGCCTGACGAAGTCCGAGCGCAACGAGCTGGCCCGGATCGTCCGCCGGCTGGACCTCATCACCGCCGGCCGCAAGCTGATGCCCCTGCGCGGCGGGCTGCCGAAGTCGAAGGCGAAGGCCAAGCGCTAGCGGTCGTGGCGGCCGATGGCGAGGAGGTAGGCCGCCGGTAGGCGGACCGAGCCGTCGGTTGCGTGGTTCCATTGGCGGATCAGCTCGGCGATGCGGGTCAGGAGCGACGTGTACTCCTTGCTCGGCAGGGAGTGACGGGCTGCGATCAGCGCGCCGAAGTTCCTCTCCTGCCAGGCGAGCGTCGCGGGGACGCTGTCGAACTCCCAGACGATCCGGTCGCGGGTGACCTCCAGCGCGCTGGCGTGGGGCTCCAGCCGCTTGCGGACGGTCGTCTCGATGCCCCAGTCGATCGGGCGGTCGGTGCCCATCGGCACGGGCAGGTACTCGCCCATCAGCGCCGTGATCTGGCCGGTGAAGCCGTCCGGCGTCCAGGCGGTGAGACCGACGACGCCGCCCGGCGCCGTGACCCGGAACGCCTCGGCGGTCGCGACCTCCGGCCGCGGCGCGAACATCAACCCGAACGCGGACGTGACCGCGTCGAACATCCCGTCCGGGTACGGCAGCGCCTCGGCGTCGGCCTCCTCCCACCGGACCTCCAGCCCGAGCGCCTCGGTCCGCTCGCGGCCCGCGGCGAGCAGCCTGGGGGTGAAGTCCGACGCCGTCACCCGCGCGCCGGTCTGCGCCGCGGCGACCGCGACGTTCCCGTCGCCCGCCGCGACATCCAGCACCCGGTCGCCGACCCCGATGTCGCACGCGGCGACCAGCTTCTCCGCCGCCGGCACGAACCGCTTCGCGACCTCCGGGTAGTTCCCGAGCGCCCAGAAGTCCTTCATCCGCTCCTTGAGATCCGCGACCTCGTTCATCCGCGACGGATCTTGCCCAACTCAGCTCAAACCGCGCGGGCGATGATGTTCAGTCGGACGTAGTCGTGGACCGGGTCCGGCTCCATCGCGACCGCGACCGCGTCGACGAACGCGTCGTGGCGCTCGTCCGGGAGGCGCTCCAGGTGCGAGCCGAGCGACACCGTGCGCAGGAAGTCGCGCAGCGGCTCCGGGTACTGGGGCGAGGGCTCGAGCCAGACGCGCTCGGGCGCGAAGCCGGCGGCGACCAGGCGCGGGGTGGTCTCCTCGGGCGTCGCGTAGTTCCAGGGTCCGGGCCAGCCGGCGAAGTACTGGGTGTACTCGGGCCGGGCGCTGACCTCGGTGACCGCGCGGACGACGTTGGCCACGTTGCCGGCGCCGCCGCACTGGGCGACGAACGGCGCACCGGGCCTCAACGCCGCGCGCACGCGGCGGAAGAGCAGGTCGTGGTCCTCGATCCAGTGGAACGTCGCGCTCGAGACGGCGGCGTCCGCGGGCGGCGCCCAGGACAGCGCCAGGAGGTCCTGCTGGAGGAACGTGGTCCGGGCGTCGACGCCGAGGCGCGCCGTCGCCTCGGCGACCATCTGCGCGGAGCCGTCGATCCCGACCGCGCGCCCCTCCGGACCCAGGCGCGCGAGCAGCTGCGAGGTCAGCCGCCCCGTCCCGCAGCCGAGGTCGAGCACCACCTCGTCGCCCTGCAGCGGCAGGCGGTCGAGGATCTGCGTCGCCCACTGCTCGTGGGGCTGCGCCAGGCCGTGGTAGCTGCCGGCGTCCCACTCACGCGGCTGCCGAACTTCATCGTCCATACACTGCGATCCTCTCATGTCGAGCCTGAAGGACCGCAAGCGCTTCGAGCCCTCGGAGGTGGAGCCGCGCATCGTCGAGCGCTGGCTGCAGTCGGGGCTGTTCCATCCCGACCCGGAGGGGACGGCGGACGAGAACTTCTCGATCGCCATCCCGCCGCCGAACGTGACCGGCGCGCTGCACATGGGCCACGCCCTGAACGGCTCGATACAGGACACGCTGATCCGCCACGCGCGCCAGCACGGCAAGCGCGCCAAGTGGATCCTCGGCACCGACCACGCGGGCATCGCGACCCAGACGCAGGTCGAGAAGCGCCTGATCTCGCAGGGCACGTCGCGCGAGGCGATCGGCCGCGAGGCGTTCATCGAGAAGACGTGGGAGTGGCGCGAGGAGTTCGGCGGCACGATCATCGAGCAGTTCAAGCGCCTCGGCGCCTCCCTCGACTACGAGGAGGAGCGCTTCACGTTCGACGAGCGCTACGTCCAGGCCGTCCTGAAGGTCTTCGTCGACCTCTACAACAAGGGCTGGATCTACCGCGACAACTACATGGTCAACTGGGACCCGGGCTCCGGCTCGGCGATCAGCGACCTGGAGGTCGAGGAGCGCGAGGCCGACGACACGCTCTTCCACATCGCCTACCCGCTGACCGACGGCAGCGGCGAGGTCGTCGTCGCCACCGTGCGCCCCGAGACGATGCTGGCCGACGTCGCGGTCGCCGTCCACCCGGACGACGAGCGCTACACGGCGCTGATCGGCAAGACCGTCACGCTGCCCCTCGTCGGGCGCGAGCTGCCGATCATCGCCGACGAGTACGTCAAGACCGACTTCGGCACCGGCTGCCTGAAGATCACGCCCGGCCACGACCCCAACGACTTCGAGATCGGCCGCAGGCACGGGCTCCCGGAGCTCTCGGCCATCGGCGAGGACGGCCGCATGACCGCGCTCGTCCCCGAGTACGAGGGCCTGACGGTCGCCGAGGCCCAGCAGGCCGTCGTCAAGGCCCTCGACGAGGCCGGCGCGATCCGCGCCAAGGAGCCCTACACCCACACGGTTCCGTTCTCCCACCGCTCGGGACAGCGGATCGAGCCGCTGATCTCACTGCAGTGGTTCATGAAGATGGACGAGCTGGCCGCGCCCGCGATCCAGGTGGTCAAGGACGGCAAGGTCAGGATCCACCCCGAGTCGCAGTCGCGCCGCTACATCGACTGGCTGGAGAACATCCGCCCGTGGTGCGTGTCCCGCCAGCTCTGGTGGGGCCACCAGATCCCCGTCTGGTACCGCGGCGAGGACGAGGTGTACTGCGGCACCGAGCCGCCCGAGGGCGACGGCTGGGTCCGCGACCCGGACGTCCTGGACACGTGGTTCTCCAGCGCGCTGTGGCCGTTCGCGACGCTCGGCTGGCCCGAGCAGACGCCCGAGCTACGCGCCTTCTACCCGACCGACGTCCTCTCGACGGCGCGCGACATCCTGTTCCTGTGGGTCGCCCGCATGGTCATGATGGGCCTGGAGTTCGCCGACGACATCCCGTTCGAGCACGTCTACGTGCACTCGGTCATCCAGGCGCCGGACGGCCGCCGGATGTCGAAGTCCCTCGGCACCGGCATCGACCCGGTCGACCTGATCGACGCCCACGGGGCCGACGGCGTCCGCTTCGGCCTGCTGGCCATGTCCTCCACCCAGGACGTGCGCTTCAGCGAGGAGAAGGTCTCCCAGGGCGCGGCGCTCGCCAACAAGCTGTTCAACGCCACGCGCTTCGTGGTCACCAACGCGGTCGACGGCGCGGAGCCCGCGCCGCGGCCGGCCTCGGTCGAGGACCGCTGGATCCTGTCGCGCCTGGCCGCCGCCCGCGAGGAGTTCGAGGAGCGGATCAGGGCCTTCGACTTCTCCAAGGCCGCGCTCGGCCTCTACGACTTCGTCTACGCCGAGCTCTGCGACTGGTACCTGGAGCTGATCAAGGGCCGCGAGTACACAGCGGAGCTCAGCTCGCACCTGTTGTACGTGTTGCGCGAGACGCTGGTCCTGGCGCACCCGATCATCCCGTTCGTCACCGAGGAGCTGTGGGAGCACGTCGGCGGCACCGGCCTGCTGGCCGAGCACGTGCTCGGGCCGGAGGACGGCGGCGCCGTGCGCGACGGCGCGGCCGAGGCCGCGATCGCCCGCGTCATCGACGCCGTGCAGCAGACGCGCCGCTTCCGCGACGAGAACGGCATCAAGCCCGGCCAGGTCCTGGCCGCGCGCTTCGAGGGCCTCGACGGCGAGGCGCCGCTGGTCGCGCGCCTCGCGCGCCTGACCCCGACCGAGGGCGACGACCGCGAGCCGGTCGCCGCGCTCAGCGTCTCCGGCGGGCTCGTGGAGCTGCTGGAGGGCGTCGACCCGGCCGAGGCCGCGGCGCGCGTCGACGCCGTCCGCAAGACGCTCCAGGCCGAGATCAAGCGCGCCGAGGGCAAGCTCAACAACGCCGGGTTCGTCGCCAAGGCGCCCGACTCCGTCGTCGCCGCCGAGCGCGCCAAGCTGGACCAGCTGCGCGCCGAGCTGGAGGGGCTGGGCTAGTTGGCGGACCGCGGGCGCCCCATGAGCCTGCAGGACGCCGAGCGCCTGCTGCTGTCGCTCGAGCTGTTCGGCATGCGCTTCGGCCTGGACCGGATGCGCCGCCTGCTGACCGCGCTCGGCTCGCCGCAGGAGCGCTTCGGCGCGGTCCACGTCGTCGGCACCAACGGCAAGTCGTCGACGGTCCGGATGACCGCGGCGATCCTGCGCCGCCACGGCCTCAGGGTCGGCGCGTACCTGTCGCCGCACCTCGTGACGTTCGCCGAGCGCGTCCGGGTCGACGACGCGGACGTCTCCGGCCCCGAGTTCGCCGCCGCCGTCCAGCGGGCGGCCGCCGCGGCCGCGAAGGTCGACCGGACCGCCGAGCCCGACGACCACGTCACGCAGTTCGAGCTGCTCACGGCCGCCGCGTTCGACCTGTTCGCGCGCGCGGAGGTCGACGTCGTCGTGGTCGAGGCCGGCCTCGGCGGCCGCTTCGACGCCACCAACGTCCTGAAGTCCGACGTGTCGGTCCTGACCAACGTCGGCCTGGAGCACACGCGCTGGCTCGGCCCGACGGTCACCGCGATCGCCACCGAGAAGCTCGACGTGCTCGAGCCGGACACCACGCTGATCATCGGCGCCGACCTCCATCCGGACGCCCTCGCGCTGGCGCAGCAGACCGCGCAGGACCGCCACGCGCGCCTCGTCGTCGCGCCCGCCGACCCCGGCGCGGGCATGGAGATCCTCGCCCGCGGCGCCTTCCAGCGGCGCAACTTCACGCTGGCGATCGAGGCCGCGCGCGCCTACCTGACCGCAACCGGACGTCCGCTCGATGACACCGCGGTCGTCGCCGCGGCCGCGTCCACGCTCGTCCCCGGCCGCTTCGAGGTCATCGACACGGCACCGGACACCGTCATCGACGGCGCCCACAACCCCGGCGGCCTGGCCGCGCTGGCCGAGGCGCTCCCGGAGTTCGTCGACGGCCGCCGGCTCGTCGCCTGCCTCGCGGTCCTCGACGACAAGGACACCTCCGGGATGCTCAACGCGATCCTGCCGCTGTGCGACGGCGTCGTCATCACCCGCGCCCAGTCGCCGCGCGCGCTGCCGCCCGCCACGCTCGCATCCCTGTGCCGCCAGCACGGCTTCACGGGGCCCGTGGAGATCGTGGGGGAGGCCCGCGCGGCGCTGCAGCAGGCGCGCCGGATGGCCGGTCCCGACGGCGTCGCGCTGGCCACCGGCTCGATCTACCTCATCGCCGATCTGCTGCGCCCCGCGGGCGCCGCCCGGAGCACCCTGTGAGCGAAGAGCAGGAGAGCGAAGGACCGCGCGTCGCGGTCATGATCGCGGCCGCGGCGCTGATCGTCGCGCTCATCATCCTCATCTTCTTCGGCGTCGGCTACCTCTTCGGCCGCCTGTTCCTGTAGCGCCAAGCGGGGCAGGACCCGCGCGATCGGGTACGAACATCAGTTGGGGAGCAGAGCCGCTGCGGCCCATCACCCCCTAGGATTCCTGTGCACATGCCCGTTGCAGACGTCTTCGGGATTCAGAGCTCCGGCCTCGACACGGCCGTCAAGCTGCTGATCCTCTTCCTCGTCGTGATCTACGTCGCGTTGATCTACTACACGTACGCGGACGCGCGACGCCGCATCGAGGACCCGATGCTCGTCGGCTGCGCGACGGCGGCGGCGCTGTTCCCGTTCGTCGGGACGATCGTGTACATGATCGTGCGCCCGCCGGAGTACCTGGACGACGTCCGCGAGCGCGAGCTCGAGATGCAGGCCGCCGAGGCGCGCCTGCACGGTGCCGGCTACCTGCTGTGCCCGCACTGCGACCACGAGGTCAAGGACGAGTTCCTGCGCTGCCCGCACTGCCTGCGCAAGCTCAAGGACCCGTGCGGCACGTGCGCGAAGCCGCTCGACCCGGCCTGGAAGATCTGCCCGTACTGCGAGTCGGAGATCCCGGGCGTCACGCCGCAGCCGCGTCGCCGCCGGCGCCGCAGCACCGGCGACCTCGAGCAGGCCGCAGCGACCGAGTCCGGCTCGTAGAGTCCGGTCCTCGTAGTTCCCGAAATCGAACCCCTCAAGGAGCCCGTCCGTGTCCCGGACCCTCATCCTCGTCAAGCCCGACGCGTTCGCGCGCGGCCTCACCGGCGAGATCCTCGCGCGCTTCGAGCGCAAGGGCCTCACGATCGCCGCGCTGAAGCTCGTCACCACCTCGCGTGAGACGGCCGAGACGCACTACGCCGAGCACAAGGAGCGCCCGTTCTTCGGCGAGCTCGTCGACTTCATCACGAGCGCCCCGCTGGTCGCGATCGTGCTGGAGGGCGACGACGTCGTCAAGGCGTCGCGCCAGCTGATCGGCGCCACCAACCCGCTGGAGGCCAACACCGGCTCGATCCGCGGCGACTTCGCGATCGAGGTCGGGCAGAACCTCGTGCACGGCAGCGACTCCGACGAGTCGGCCGCGCGCGAGATCGGGATCTGGTTCCCGGAGCTGTAGGACCCTCCGCGCTGTGAGCCGTTTGGTCCTGGCCAGCGGCTCGCCGCAGCGCCGCGCGATCCTGGACGACCTGGGCCTCGCCTTCGAGGTCCGGGTCTCCGACGTCGCCGAGGAGGACGAGGGCGCGCCGCGCGCGGTCGCCTCCGAGAACGCGCTGCGCAAGGCGCTGGCGGTGGCCGAGGGCGCGGGCGACGACGCGCTCGTCGTCGGTTGCGACACGCTCGTCGCCACCGACGGCGTGCAGATCTGGGGCAAGCCCGCCGACGCCGATCACGCCCGGCGCACGCTGCGCCACCTGTCGGGCCGGACCCACGAGGTCGTCAGCGGCCTGGCGCTCGTGCAGGACGGCGCGGTCCGGACCGCGACCGAGATCACCGAGGTCACGTTCCGCGACCTCAGCGACGCCGAGATCGACTGGTACGTCGCGACCGGCGAGTGGCAGGGCCGCGCCGGCGCCTACGCGATCCAGCAGCGCGGCGCCGTGCTCGTCAACCGCATCGCGGGCGACTACCTCAACGTGGTCGGTCTGCCCGTCGCCGCGCTCCTGACGCTGCGGCAGGACCTGCGGTCCGTCTTCGCGCGCGACGACCGCTGAGCGATATGCTCCACGCCGCTCGCCCCCGTAGTTCAATCGGTCTTAGAGCGTCCGCCTCCTAAGCGGAAGATGCGGGTTCGAGTCCCGTCGGGGGTACTTGAGCGCTTTTGCAGGGCTAGTGCGGCGTGCAGAGGAACGCGACCTGCTGGTCGGGTGTCCGGAACGCACGGCCGACGTAGAGCCCCAGCTGCGCCTTCTGCTCGTCGAGCAGGTGCGCGGCCTCCGCCGAGGACATCGCGCCGAGCGCGACGCCGCGATGCGCGCGCTGCACGAGCAGCGCCCAGAGCGCGCCCCTGACGTGCGCGGCCGACTTGCCGCCGAGCGCGCCGATCGTCGTCGGCGTCATCGCCCTGTCGCGCAGCGTCCGGAACTGCGCGGGGGAGACGCCGAAGACCGCGCGCGCCGCGTCCGGGATCGCGGGCGTGTGGAAGACGTGGAAGAGCACGTGGCGCGACAGGTGCGCCTGGGTCAGCATCGTCTCGGCCCGCGCCTGCAGCGCGGCGCGCTGCGCCGGCCGGACCCGTGCGAGCCGCGGCGCGACCAGCGCGTGGGCGATCTGCGCGCTCGTGCCCGGGACGCCGTGGGCCCGCGCGAGCTGCAGGAGCGTGCGGCGGTCGTCGAGCCACCTCACCAGCTCGTCGTGGTTCGTGTGCACGACGACGTCGAGCCGCGCCTCGTCGAACGGCAGCCAGCCCGACATCACCCACTCGTCGCGCGGCAGCCAGTCCAGCCGCGCGCCCTTGGGCGCGTGCGTGTCGGCCGCGCCGGCGGCGGCGACGGGCAGCAGGACGGCCGCGAGGGCCAGGAGCGTGAGGACGATTCGAAGGCGCATGATGCCTACGAGAACGGGCACCGCCGCGTCCCGATCCCACACCTAGGGCTCGACCTGCCACACCCCGTGGCATTTTCGTCACGCTTTGACACCGGAAGCACGGTGTGTTGCTCATCAGACCTTGCGTGGTCCGGTCACATGACCATACAGTCGCCTGATCACCGTGCGCGCGGCTGGTCCAAGCGAAAGCGCGCGCGACCACATCATGCGAACGCGGGGCACAGAGCAGGCCCCGGGGAGGTTCCATGCAGATCCGAGGATCCGCCCGCGCAGCATGCGCGGGCATCGCGGCGATCGCCGCGACGATGACGGCTGCCGTGGGCGGGGCGCAGGCCGCCGACCGCACGGTCGAGCCGCTCAACCAGTACGCGGTCAGCGGCCGCGTGACCACCGACGAGCTCGCGCGCGCCGGCTACGACCTCAACGAGGTCAAGGGCCTGGGCAACGGCAAGCTCGGCATCGTGGCGACGCCGGCCCAGGCGCAGGCGCTGCGCGACAAGGGCGCCCAGGTCCAGGCGCTCTCCCAGGCCCGCGCGATGGCGGCGCCGCCGACGCCGCTGACCAACCCGACCCACGGCTACGACGTCTTCCGCCCGTGGAGCCTGAAGCCCGCGGCGTGCCCGACGCGCTGCTCGACGCCGTTGGTGCCGTTGAAGAACTGGTACCACGACCTCGCCTCGCGCTACCCGGACCTGATCAAGGAGGAGACGATCGGCCACTCGATCCTCGGGCAGCCGATCAAGGCCTACAAGATGACCGCGGACGCGCGCGACCTGCGCGACGGCGCGCGGCCCGTGACGCTGTTCGAGTCCACCCAGCACGCACGCGAGTGGATCTCGGCCGAGGTCAACCGCCGGCTCTTCCAGTGGTTCGTCGACCATCGCCGCGACCGCGACGTCAAGCGGCTGTTGAACACCAACGAGGTCTGGTTCATGCCGATGATGAACCCGGACGGCTACGACTACACCTTCACCGCCAAGGGCACGCGGCTGTGGCGCAAGAACCTGCGCGACGTCAACGGCGACGGCGTGATCGACCCCAACCACGACGGCGTCGACACGAACCGCAACTGGCCCGAGAAGTGGAACTACGACCTCGAGGGCGCCTCTGACGACCCCTCGACCGAGACCTACCACGGCAGCGGACCCGCGTCCGAGCCCGAGGTCCAGGCGGCACGCGGGCTGCAGCAGAAGCTCAGGCCGCGGTTCCTCATCGACTACCACTCCTTCGCGCAGCTGATCCTGTACCCGGAGGGCTGGCAGGTCGAGACCGAGGCGACCGACGCGCCGCTGATGAAGGCGCTGGCCGGCGACGACGACCATCCGGCCGTCCCGGGCTTCGACCCCGACGTCTCGGCCGAGCTGTACACCACCAACGGCGACGTCACCGGCGACGCCTACAACAACTGGGGCACGCAGGCCTTCACGGTCGAGCTCGACGGCGGCACCGGCGCCGGCATCGGCGGGACGGTCGACGGCCCGGACTCGCTGCCGCCCGGCGGCTTCGTGTTCCAGGACGACGAGAACGCGGTGCAGGCCGAGTTCCAGAAGAACCTCGACTTCGCGCTCGACCTCGTCAAGTCGGCGGCCAAGCCCGACCAGCCCCAGTCGCACCTGGGCAACACGGCGCCGGACTTCGTCCCGACGACGTTCTCGGTCTCGACCGGCGACCCGCAGACCGTCGAGGTCAACGCCAAGCGCTCGCTCGGCGACGTCAAGGTGTTCTGGCAGGTCAACGGCGGGCGCATCCAGCGCGGCGGGCTCAGCGAGTACGCCGGCGGTGAGCGCTACGGCAAGCCGGGCGCCTACTACCACCGCCTGCGCGGCCAGGTCTCCGGCGCCCATCCGGGTGACAGCGTGAAGGTGTGGTTCGGCAGGGGCAACAAGCAGTCGGACCCGTTCACCTACACGTTGAAGTCGGCGACCGGCAACAAGGTGCTGCTGATGGCGGCCGAGGACTACACCGGCAACAGCTCCGACGTCAGCTCCGGGCCGTACGCCGGCCCGCTGTACCAGGACGACTACGAGGCGGCGCTCACCGGCGCCGGCATCGCGCACGACGTCTACGACGTGGACGCCAACGGCCGCACCGCGGCGTCGGCGCTCGGCGTGTTGTCGCACTACAAGGCCGTCATCTGGGAGACCGGTGAGGACCTCTACGTGCGTGAGCCGGGGCAACCCGGCGGGACCGGCACGAGCAAGCTCGTCGACGACGAGGTGCTCGGCGTGCGCGACTACCTCAACGACGGCGGCAAGGCGCTGATCGCCGGCAAGTTCGCCCTCCAGGGCGGCTGGGACCAGTTCCTGTTCAACCCGCTGGGCGCGCCGCCCAACCCGTTCTGCAAGTCCAACCAGACGGATCCGTCGGGCAACGACGACCCGCCGGGCCAGAACTTCAACTGCGTGGTGGAGTCCAACGACTTCCAGCAGTACTGGCTCGGGGCCTACCTGCCCGTCGGCGCGGCGGCCGACAACGACCAGGCCGCGGCGCTCCCGTTCGAGGAGGCCGGCGGCCCGTTCGGGACCGCGCAGTTCACGGTCAACGGCGACGACTCGGCCAGGAACCAGGACAACGTCTACTCGTTCCTGACCACGTCGAGCATCCTGCCGGTCAGCACCTACCCGCAGTTCGACTCGCGGCAGGCGATCAAGTTCAACCGCCCGCCGTCGTTCGACCCGCCGACCGGGACGCACTACGCGTTCTCGCAGGCGGCCGACGACAGCTACAAGCGGCTGTCGCGCACGGTCGACCTGACCGGCAAGACCAGGGGCGACCTGTCGTTCACGGCGTCCTACGACACCGAGCCCGGCTGGGACTACCTCGCGGTCGAGGCCCACACGGTCGGCCAGGACGACTGGACGACGCTGCCGGACCTCAACGGCCACACGAGCGACGACCTGTCGGGCGACAACAGCTGCCCGCAGATCCCGATCACCGACGAGCATCCGTTCATGAAGCACTACGTGACCCTGCACCCGGAGAGCAGCCCGGGCGCCGGCGACGCGACGTGCAGCAACGGCGGCACGTCCGGCGTGTTCAACGGGGCCACCGGCAACTCCGGTGGGTTCGTCCCGATGGACTTCGACCTGACCGCCTACGCGGGCAGGCAGGTCGAGATCTCCATCACCTACATCAGCGATCCGGGGACCCAGGGCCTCGGCGTCTTCGTGGATGACACGAAGGTGACGCTGGACGGTGCGACGGCCGCGGAGACGTCCTTCGAGGACGGCCTCGGCGGCTGGGCGGTGCCGGGCGCGCCGGAGGGCAGCACGGGCAACGCCAACGACTGGATCTCGACCACCTCGGTCGGGTACGTCGACGGGCCGGGCGTGGCGACCAAGGACACGCTCTACTGGGGCTTCGGCCTCGAGGGCGTGACCGGCGCGGACAGGCGGGCCCAGCTCGTCAGGGACGCGATCGGGTACCTCGGCGCGGGCTGATCGAGCCCACAGGCACGGTGCGGGCGCCGCGGCTCAGGCCGCGGCGCCCGGTGCCGATCACGTGGGGTGGATGCAACCGTCCCGCCGTCGCCCCCTGCTCGCCGCCGCGCTCACCGCGGCTGCCTTCACGCTCCCCGCCTCCGCCGCCCACGCGGCCGGCGGTGGTGCCGTGCCCGCCTTCGACGGACACCGCACGCTGGCGCTCGGCGCCGGGATCACCGATCCGCGCGCGCTCGTCACCGGCGACCTCGACGGCGACGGCCGGCCGGACCTCGTCGCGGGCTCGGCCAACGGCGGGACCGGCGCGGTCTCGGTCCTGCGCGGGACCGGCGCCGGCGCGTTCGCCGCGCCGCTGAGCAGCCCGTACGCCCTCGGCACCACCGGCGGCGTCGGCGCGCTCGCGCTCGGCGACGTCAACGGCGACGGCCGCCCCGACGTCGTCGCCACGATCGGCTCGGGCACCGTCGACGACGACCAACTCGTCGCGCTCGCCGGCGACGGCACCGGCGTCCTGACCGCCGGGACGCCGACGGCGGTCTCCGGCACCGAGCTCGCGGGCATCGCGCTGGCCGACCTCGACGGCGACGGCGACCTCGACGCGCTCACCGCGTCCACCACGGCGACCACCGCCGACCAGCTCGGGATCGTCGAGAACGGCGGCGCCGCGGGCCTCGTCCCGTCGTCGTCCACCGGCGCGACCGGCACGCAGCTGGCGACCGGCGTCGCCACGGGCGACCTCGACGGCGACGGCACGCCCGACGCGCTCGTGATCTCCCGCAACGCCGGGACCGGCAGCGCCTGGGTCGCCACCGGCCACGCGCTCGCCCTGGCCGCCACGGGCACGCCCGTCACCGTCGGCGCCGACCCCGTCGCGGTCACGCTCGCCGACGTGGACGGCGACGGCGACCTCGACGGCCTCGTCCTCGACGGCTCCGCGCCGCAGCTCACGCTGCTGCGCAACGACGGCAACGGCGGCCTCACCGCCACGACGATCCCGGTCACCGGCCTGCTCGGCGGGACCGGCATCGCGACCGGCGACCTCAACGGCGACGGCGCGCTCGACGTCGTCGTCACCGACGGCGCCAACGGCACGGCCGGCGTCCTGGACGGCGACGGCACCGGCGCGTTCGCCGACCCGTCCTGGAGCGCGACCGCCGCGGGCACCCGCGCGCCCGTCGTCGCCGACCTCGACGGCGACGGCCTGCTCGACGTCGCGACCGCCGACAGCGCCGCCGACCGACTCAGCCTGCTCGAGAACGTCGGCACCGCCGCGCCGTCCGGCGCGCTGTCCGGCGCGTTCGGGACCGAGACCGTCGGGCGGACCGGCGCCGCCCGGACCGTCACGATCACCGACCCCGGCGCCTCCGCGGCGCTGCGTGTGACCAACGTCACGACCACCGGCGACGCCGCCGACGACTTCCTGATCACCGGCGACGCGTGCACCGGGACGACCGTCGCCTCCGGCGGCGCCGACGCCTGCGCGGTCCGCGTGCGCTTCGCGCCCAGCGCGACCGGCGACCGGAACGCGTCGCTCCGGATCCGCTACGCGACCGCGGGCGGCGGCACCGCGACCGCCACCGTCGCGCTCTCGGGCACCGGCGCGGGGGAGACCTCGACCACCGTCGACCAGGGCTCGACCTCGACCACCGCCACGACCGCCACGACGGTCACCACGACGACCACCGCGACGCCGCCGGCGGCCCCCGCGCAAGTCACGAAAACACCCACTTTGCAGCCTTCCAGGAGGACGGCGCCGGCAACCCTCATCCTCACCCTGAGCCACAGGGTCCTGACGTCCAAGTCGGGCAGGCCCGTGACCGTCGGCTTCGCCCTCGGCCGCGCGGCGTCGCTCGTCCTGCGCGTCAAGCAGCACGCGCGCACGCTCGAGATCGTCCGGGCCAGGGGTCGGGAAGGCCGTGGCAGCCTCAAATGGGACGGCATGTTGGGGTCCCGGGCCGCCCGCAGGGGCACCTACCGCCTGGACCTCTACGCGGTCGCCGCAGACGGCCGACGAGCCCGCGCGTCGATCGCACTGACCGTCAAGTAGCGCTGGAGAGTTATCCGCAGCACGTGCGTTTTGCAGCGTTTTCCGCGCTGCAATGCGGCATTCGTGACAACCGGCAGGGCCGGCGCGTCCGCTAGACTCTGCTCTGCGGACCGCCCGAACGCCCCGGCCCCACCGCGGGGCGTGCGCATTCGTTCTTCCGGGCGTTCCGTCCTCTCCGGCATGGGCTTCTTCAGCTACCTCACCGGCTTCGGTGGCCGCGACATGGCCGTCGACCTCGGCACAGCGAACACCCTCGTCTACGTACGTGGGCGCGGCATCGTGCTCTCCGAGCCCTCGGTCGTCGCGATCGACTCGCGCACGGGCGAGGTCCACGCGGTCGGCATCGAGGCCAAGCGGATGCTCGGGCGCACGCCCGGGACGATCCAGGCGATCCGGCCGTTGAAGGACGGCGTCATCGCCGACTTCGACGTGACCGAGGAGATGCTCCGGCACTTCATCCAGAAGGTCCACCAGAACCGCTGGGCGCATCCCCGCGTCGTGGTCTGTGTTCCCTCTGGCGTGACCGGCGTCGAGAAGCGCGCAGTCGAAGAGGCGTGCCTGAGCGCCGGCGCCCGCCAGGCGTACCTGATCGAGGAGCCGATGGCTGCCGCGATCGGCGCCGGGCTCCCGGTCGGCGAGCCGACCGGCTCGATGATCGTCGACATCGGCGGCGGCACCAGCGAGGTCGCGGTGATCTCGCTCGGCGGGATCGTCGTCTCGCAGTCGATCCGCGTCGGCGGCGACGAGCTCGACGAGGCGATCATCAACTACGCCAAGCGCGAGTACAAGCTTCTGATCGGCCAGCAGACCGCCGAGGAGGTCAAGCTGGAGATCGGCTCGGCCTACCCGATGGACGAAGAGGTCCAGGCCGAGATCCGCGGGCGGGACATGGTGTCCGGCCTCCCCAAGACCGTCGTCCTCACCTCCGAGGAGATCCGCCAGGCGCTCGAAGAGCCGCTGTCGCAGATCATCGACGCCGTCAAGGAGACGCTGGACCGCACCCCGCCCGAGCTCGCATCCGACATCATGGATCGCGGCATCATGTTGGCCGGCGGCGGTTCACTCCTCCAGGGGCTCGACGAGCGCCTGCGGGAGGAGACGCAGATGCCGAGCCATCTCGCCGAGTCGCCCCTGACGTGCGTTGCGGTCGGATCCGGCCGCTCGCTCGAGGAGTTCGAAGTGATCCACCGGACGAACAAGAACTCACGGAGCCGGCGCAGGCAGCGTTAGCGCCGCGCCAGGAGAACCGAACTTGGAGTCGCGTACGACATGTACGACAAGACGGTGCGACGGCGCCGAGGAGTCCTCACGCTCCTCGTCGTCAGCTCCCTGATCCTCCTCACCGCGTACTTCCGCGAGCCCCCCGGGGGCGCGCTGCACGGCGTGCAGCGCGGGATCCTGGAGGTCGTCTCGCCGGTGCAGGACCTCGCCAGCACGGCGCTCAGGCCCGTGCGCGACGGCTTCGGCTGGGTCGGCGACACCGTGTCGGCCAAGGGCGACCTCAAGTCGGCGAAGGCCGAGCGCGATCGCTACCGCGCCGCCGCGCAGCGCTCGCAGGCCGCGGTCACCGAGAACACGAGGCTCCGCAAGGACCTGAAGCTCGAGCAGGTCTCGAGCGACGACCTGACCCCGTACGGCCCGGTCTCCGCCCGCGTCGTGACGCGCTCGCCGACGCTCTGGTTCGCGAAGATCACGATCAACAAGGGCTCCGGCGCCGGGATCGAGCCCGGCCAGCCGGTGATCGCCGCCGACGGCGACGGCTCCGAGAACGCGGGGCTGATCGGCAAGGTCGACCAGGTCGTCGGCTCGTCCGCGGTCGTGCGCCTGATCACCGACTCCTCGACCGCCGTCGCGGCGACCACCGCCGACGGCGTCGTCTCCGGGATCGTCAAGCCGAGCCCGGGCAACCCGCGCGACCTGATCATGGACAACGTCCCGGCCGGCGCGGTCGTCAGGCGGGGCGACTTCGTGGTCACCGCGGGGACCGTCGCGCGCCGCAGCGCGCTGGCGTCGCTGTACCCGCCGGACCTCCCGATCGGGCGCATCTCGCACATCGAGGACGCCGGGGCGCTGGACCAGGTCCCGCATCTGAAGCCGTTCGTCGACCCGCGCCAGATCGAGCACGTCCAGGTGCTGACCCGCAAGGTGGACGCCAACCGCTGATGCTCGGCCTGACCCCACAGCTCGCGCTGCGCCTCGCGGTCCTCTGCGTCCTGGTCGTCGTGCTGCAGGTCTCGGCGGTCTCGCAGGTCGTGATCTTCGGCGCCTCGGCGGACCTGACGCCGCTGGTCGTCGCCGCCGTCGGCCTGCTCTGCGGGTCGCTCCCGGGCGCCATCTTCGGCTTCTGCGTCGGCTTCCTGTTCGACGCCGCGCTGGTCCAGACGATGGGCCTGACGAGCTTCACGTGCATCGTCGCGGGCTACGGTGCAGGGCGACTGCGCGAGCTGCGCGACCCGCAGGCCGTCGTCGTCCCGATGATCGTCGGCGCCGTGGCGACCGCGATCACCACCTTCGGCTACGGCCTCCTCAACTTCATGCTGGGCATCGACGCGCCCGTGAGCTTCCTGCTCCTGCGCGTCATCCTGGCCACCATCGTCCTGAACGCCATCATCGCCCTCCCCGTGTTCGCCCTCGTGCGCCGCTGGCTCGCGCCCGCGCTGCCCGACGACCCGCGCCGCCGGCGCCGGCGCGCGTACACGACCGGTGGCCTGTCCCCGTTGAGCCGCGCCTGATGCCGTTCGAACCCGGAACCGGCCGCCCGCCGATCACCCCGCAGCTCGCCGTGCGCGTCGCCGGCGCGGGCGTCATCGCGCTGATCCTGTTCGGGATCGTGTTCTTCCGGCTCTGGTACCTGCAGGTCCTGGACGGCGACAAGTACCTCGCCCAGGCGCGCGACAACCGCGTCCGGACCGCGGTGATCGCCGCGCCGCGCGGCAACATCGTCGACGCGTCCGGGCTGACGCTGGTGCAGAACCGCAAGGCGACGGTCGTCTCGATCAACCCGCAGAGCCTGCCGGTCAGCTACCGCGACGACATCGCCGCCTACGGCCAGAAGGCCGGGCAGTGGGCGACGAACAAGAGGGCGCTGATCGCCAGGCTCGGCAAGACCAAGGGGACCAAGCAGGCCGGCACGGCGCCGGCGCGCCCGCTGGCCGCCGGGCCGCTGATGGTCCGCTTCCGGCGCCTGGCCCAGGTCCTGGAGATGTCGCCCAAGACCATCAACAACCGTGTGGTCGACGGCGTCGTGCAGGTGCCCTACGCCAACGTCCGGATCCGCACCGACATCCCGGTGCCGCAGCGCACGTTCATCCAGGAGCGCCAGAACCGCTTCCCCGGCGTCGTGGTCGAGTCGGTCTACCTGCGCCAGTACCCGCAGAGGACGCTGGCCGCCCAGATCCTGGGCACGATCGGGCAGATCAACAGGGACCAGCTGAGGTCGAGGGCCTTCAGGGGCACCGTGGCCGGGACCGACATCGGGCAGACCGGGCTCGAGGCCCAGTACGACAAGTACCTGCGCGGCACCGACGGCAAGTACCGGATCGACGTCAACGCCGCCGGCGAGCGCCGCAACGCCACGGTCTCGACCGAGCCCAAGCAGGGCGAGACGCTGCACCTGTCGCTCAAGCTCGAGCTCCAGCAGGCGGGGGAGAGGTACCTCAACGAGGTCGGCGGCGGCAGGCCGGGCGCGTTCGTCGCGCTCAACCCGGAGGACGGGTCGATCTACGCGATGGGGTCCAACCCCAGCTACAACCCGCGCGACGCCGCGCCGGGGCGCTACTCGACCGACAGGGCCTACGCCCAGAAGTTCCTCGACGCAGGCACCGACCACCCGCTGGTCAACCGCGCTGACGAGTCCGCGTATCCGACCGGTTCCATCTTCAAGCCGATCACGTCGCTGGCGGGCCTGAGCTCGGGCGCGACGACGGTCGGGCGCATCTTCGACGACACCGGCTGCTACAGGACCGGTGCGCGCGAGCAGGACAAGGCGTGCAACGCCGGCAGGCAGTCCTACGGCTCGATCAACCTGATCGACGCGCTGCGCGTCTCGTCCGACACCTACTTCTACGACCTCGGCAAGCGGCTGTACGACAAGCTGCCGAGCCAGCCGCTGCAGCAGTGGGCGCACAAGCTCGGCGTCGCGCGCAAGACCGGCGTCGACCTGCCCAACGAGCAGGCCGGGGCGATCCCGAGCCCGGAGAAGGTCAAGGAGCTCCAGAACGAGGAGCGCAAGTGCCGCAAGAGGACGCACAAGGCGTTCTGCGGGATCGCGTTCCTCGACAGCTCCTGGAACCCGGGCGACGAGTCGAACTTCGCCGTCGGTCAGGGCGGCCTGCAGGCCACGCCGCTGCAGATGGCCGTCGCCTACTCGACGATCATCAACGGCGGGCTGGTCCCGACGCCGCACCTCGGCCTCGAGGCCGAGAACAGCCGCGGCTACGTCCAGAAGATCGACCACCCGACCAAGCGCTCGGTCAGGATCGACCCGGCCTACCGCGCCGCCATCATGCAGGGCCTGTCGGAGGCCGCCAACAAGGACGGCGGCACGTCCAAGGCGGTCTGGGACCAGGGCTGGCCGCGCAGCAGGTACCCGATCTTCGGCAAGACCGGCACCGCCGAGCGCTTCTACGGCCCGGCGGCGGTCGAGCTCGACCAGTCCTGGTACGTCGGCTACTCCTACGCCGGCAACCCCAAGCACAAGCCGATCCTCGTTGTCTGCACCGTCGAGAAGGGCGGCTTCGGCGCCGCGACCGCCGCGCCGATCGTCCGGCTGATCATGTCCAAGTGGTTCGGCGTGTCGCCGAAGCTGGTCCGCGGGGAGAGCAGCGACAGGTGAGCGCCGCCTCCACACCGCTGCGCGACATCGACGACGCGCCCCCGCGCGATCGCGTCAGGGTCCAGGGCGCCGCCCTGCCGTTCGACCTCGTCCTCGTGCTGGCCATCCTCGGCCTGGCGGGCTGCTCGCTGACGGCGATCAAGTACTCGACGGTCGACGACATCACCGGCGACCCGACCTACTACTTCAAGCGCCAGGCGATCTTCTTCGTCGTCGGCGGCATCCTCTCGCTGGCGCTGATCCGCTTCGACTACGCGCTGCTGCGGCGCGCGCGCTGGTGGATCTACGGTTTCCTGATGGCCTCGATCTTCGCGGTCAAGATCCTCGGGTCGGTCGCCAAGGGCGCGCAGCGCTCGATCGCGCTCGGCCCGTTCCAGTTCCAGGCCTCCGAGCTGGGCAAGGTGCTGATCGTGATCGCGCTCGCGTCGTTCGCGGCCGATCGCGCCAGGCGCCTCAACGAGTGGGACACCACGGCCCGCATCATGCTGCTGGCCCTGATCCCGGCCGCGTTCGTGATGGTCCAGCCGGACCTCGGCTCGGCGCTCGTCTACGGGGCGATCTCGCTGGCCACCCTCTTCTTCGCCGGTACTCCGGTCCGCCACTTCCTCGCGCTTCTGGCGCTCGGCGCCGTGGCCATCAGCATGGTGCTGGTGATCGCGCCCGCCGCGGGGGTGGAGGTCCTCCACGGGTACCAGAAGGACCGACTGACGTCGTTCCTGCATCCGTCCGCCGACACCAACAAGGCGGGCTACCAGCAGCACCAGTCTCTGATCGCGATCGGTTCCGGCCGCAAGACCGGGCGCGGGACCCACGCGACGCAGACGAAGGACAACTTCCTGCCCGAGCACCACACCGACTTCATCAACGCGGTCGTGGGTGAACGCTGGGGCTTCGTCGGCGCAGCGCTCGTGCTGAGCCTCTACGCGCTGCTGATATGGCGCGGGCTGCGCATCTTGACCATGGCGAAGGACCTGTTCGGCGCCGTCATGGCGGGCGGCATCGTTGCGATGCTGCTGTTCCAGGTCTTCGTGAACGTCGGCATGACCCTCGGGATCATGCCCATCACCGGCATCCCCCTTCCGCTCATGAGCTATGGCGGGTCGTCGGTGGTCTCAACCCTCTTGGCGATCGGCCTTTTGCAGGCGATCTACGTCCAAGGACGTATGTCGGCTTCGACGAAGGGCCGCATCATGAGCCACTGATTTGGTAAGGACCAGTACATCGTGAGAAAGCAAGTGCTCGTCAGCGTGGACCGCGGGGAGACCCGCGTGGCGCTGATGGAAGCCACGGGAGCGCCCAGCGCGACCACCGCTGCCAAGAGCAGCGGCGCGTCGTCGAGCCGGAGCCGCTCCACCAGGGCGAGGGCCGGCGCGTCCGAGAAGGACGGCTGGCGCGTCGCGGAGCTCTACCTGGAGCGCCGCGGCAACCGCTCGATCGTCGGCAACATCTACAAGGGCAAGGTCGACAACGTCCTGCCCGGGCTCGAGGCGGCGTTCGTCGACATCGGGCTCGACAAGAACGGCTTCCTGCACGTGGATGAGATCGTCATCCCGGGCGTGGAGGTGGCGCGCCGTGGGCGGGTCAACTCCAAGGGCAAGTCGATCAGCGAGCTGCTGAGGCCGGGCCAGGAGGTCGTCGTCCAGGTCGTCAAGGATCCCTTGAAGACCAAGGGCGCGCGGCTGTCGATGGACCTGACGATCGCCGGGCGGTACATGGTGTACACGCCCACCGGCGAGGGCGTCGGCGTCTCCAAGCGCCTGGATGACAGGGAGCGCGACCGCCTGCGGCGCGAGGCCAAGGGCCTCGACCTGCACGGCGGCGGCGCGATCGTCCGGACCGCGGCGCACGGCGCCAGGCGCCAGGACTTCGAGCGCGAGCTGCAGTACCTCTTCAAGCTGCACGAGGTGCTGGAGAAGCGCGTCGCCGACACCGTGGCGCCGGCGATGGTCTTCCAGGAGGCGGACCTGAGCGTCCGCGTCGTGCGCGACATCTTCAGCGCGGACTTCGAGAAGGCGATCGTCGACGACGAGCAGCAGCACCACCGGCTGGTGTCGTTCTTCTCGCGCACGGCGCCGGAGCTGGTCGACCGGGTCGAGCTGTGGCAGGAGTCCAAGCCGCTGTTCGAGGCCTGGAACGTCGAGAAGGTCATCGACGGGCTGATGAGCAAGCGCGTGGATCTCCCGTCGGGCGGCTACCTGCTGATCGACTACGCCGAGGCGCTGACGGTCATCGACGTCAACTCCGGGTCGTTCGTCGGGCGCGGCAGGCAGGCGCGCCTGGAGGACACGATCACGCGCACGAACCTGGAGGCGGCCGACGAGGTCGTCCGCCAGCTGCGGCTGCGCGACATCGGCGGGATCATCGTCATCGACTTCATCGACATGGCGCGCGCGAAGAACCGCGACGCCGTGCTGAAGACGCTGCGCAAGGCGCTCGACGAGGATCGAACCAAGACGTTCACGGCCGAGATCTCGAAGCTCGGCCTGGTCGAGATGACGCGCCAGAACGTGACCGAGGGCGTCCGGGAGATCATGTCCCGGCCGTGCCCGACGTGCCACGGCGAGGGCGTCATCAAGTCCGAGGACACGATCGCGATCGAGTTCGAGCGCCAGCTGCGCGAGCTCGCCTCCCGGGCCAAGCGCGGGACCGAGGCGTTCCTCGTCCAGGTGAACCCGAGGGTCTCGGCCAAGTTCACCGGCGAGGGCGCGCGCGTCCTGCACGCGCTCGAGCAGGAGACCGGGAAGATCTTCCACTTCGAGGGCTCCGAGGGCCTGCCGCTGGACCACTTCGCGATCACGCAGGAGGGCTCCAACGACGACATCGAGGAGCGCGCGATCCCGTTCAAGGAGGGCGACGAGGTGATGGTCAACATCATCGAGCCGCACATGTACGAGGTCGACGACGCGGTCGCCAAGATCGACGGCTACATCATCTCGGTGGTCAACGGCGGGCGCTTCGTGGGGTCCAAGAAGCTGGTCCGGATCGAGGAGGCGGGGCGCACCGCAGCGACCGCCGTGCTCCTGGATGTGGACGACGACGAGAACCCGGACAGCGGTTCCGGCGACGAGTCGCTAGAATCGAGGCCTCGGCGCCGCGGCCGCAGAGGCGGACGGCGCCGTTCGGCTGTCAAGACAGCCGCAGAGACTTCTTCGGAGTAACGGAAACCATGTACGCGATCGTCAAGACCGGCGGCAAGCAGTACCGCGTCGAGGAGGGCCAGACCCTTCTCGTGGAGCGACTGCCTGGCGAAGCCGGAGCCAAGCTCGACCTCGAGCCCCTCACCCTCGTGGGTGACGACGTCCTGTTCGGCGACAGGCTCGGCAAGTCCGCCGTGTCCGCCGAGGTCGTCGAGCACCTGCGCGGCCCCAAGCTGCGGGTGAACAAGTTCAAGCCGAAGCGCGGCTACCGGCGTAGGGCCGGTCACCGCCAGGAGCTCACCCGCATCCGGGTGACCAAGATCACGAAGGGCTAGGGGAGACAAGGCATGGCACATAAGAAGGGCCTCGGCTCCTCCAAGAACGGCCGCGATTCGAACCCCCAGTTCCTCGGGGTCAAGATCTTCGCCGGCCAGGTCGTGACCGGCGGCGAGATCCTCGTCCGCCAGCGCGGCTCCAGGTTCAAGGCCGGCGAGGGCGTCGGCATGGGCAAGGACGACACGCTGTTCGCGAAGGCGCCGGGCACCGTCGACTTCCGCACCGGCCGCCGCGGCCGCGTGGTGTCGGTCCTGCCGGACGAAGCGGCCTAGCCTCTCCGCACCGAGTTTCCGAACGGCCGGCGCTTCTGCGCCGGCCGTTCGTCGTTAACCGCCGTCGCTACACGCGCCTCCACTGCCGTGGCACCACCACCGCCGCTGGCCGCGGTCGTCGTCAGCGACACCGCCATCGCCCTGCCTACCGGTATCGAACCCCCATGGCACTTCGAGGCTGCGCACAGCGTCCGCCATCGCCGCCTCTCGGCACACGCGCCTCCACTGCCGCGGCGCCACCACCGCTCCTGGCCGCGACCTTCCTCAGCGGCGCCGCCACCGGCCTGCCTATCGGTATCGAACCCCCGCGGCACTTCGTGGCTGTACCTAGCGTCCGCCATCGCCGCCAACTCGCAACGCGCGCATCGTCACCCGTCCGATGATGCCCGTCACCGGCCGCGGCCGGGCTCGCGGCTCTGGTCTAGCCGTCGCGCCGATGCGGAGGTGTCCTGTGACGCTTCGGCGGAGGATCGAGGTAGATGTGATCGACGCCCGGAATGACGTCGAAGTGCCTGTCGCATGACACCAACGGCCACCTGCGGACGTTCGCGGTGGCGGCGATCCAGAGATCGTTGTCGGGGACGGCGACGCCGCTGGCACGACAGGACGCGCGGAGCTGAGCGCACTCGTCGATCACGGCGAGGTCGAGCGGCACCCAGAGGTACGCGGCCATCAGCTGCTCTGCATCGGCTCGCCGCGCTGTGCCCCAACCGGCGGAGATGTGCCCGTCACGAAGCTCGGCGAGCGTGATGACGCTGATGCCGAGGATCGCCGCGGTCAGACGCTCGCGCGTCTTGGCGGGCCAGCCTTCCAGCGGACCCTTGACCTGCACGACGCTGACGAACGACGTGTCGCAGAGGATGTTCTCGGCGGCCGCCGCCGCCTCGTTGCCGCCCATCTACTCGCCGAGGATCGTCTCGAGGAAACGCGCGGCCTCCTCGTCATCGGTCGGCCAGCGGCCGGCCATGGCGGCGAGTCCCTGAGGCCCGTCGACGTGCTGGTCCTCCCGCAGATGCGCGGCCGGGACGATCTCGATGCTGAACAGCGAGTCCTGCGTCGGCTCCGCGATCGGATCGATCTCGTCGATCTGCAGCCGGCCCGTCGCGGGCGACATGCGACGCCCGATGCCGGTCACGCGGACCACTCGCTCGATCAGTCCGAGGACGAGATCGTGAAGGTGATCTGGATAGGTGCCGGTCCAGTCTGTTCCGTCCTGGCCGCGGACCTGCACCCGTCGGTTCGGCGGATCCGCCTCGATCAGGTGCAGGCGGCCGGTGACCGTCAACGGCGCCTCGGGGCCGGCCGGTGTCGCCTGGCTCATCTGCTCGATGCGTTCACGGTCGATCATCACGCGTGGGCGCGCGCCGCCCCTGGACAGCTCGACGCCGAAGCTGCCGTCCTCCCCAAGAGCACGACGAGCGCTGCCGAGAGCTTCGACAACGGGTCCGGCAAGCCTGCGGCCCGCCTCGATGTCGTCGAGCATCCGGCTGAGTGTCGTGACGGCCAGCGGTTCGCCGGCGTCGAGCGCCAGGTCGTCGTCTTCCGTGGCAGCGAGGCTGGGTTCCAGGGTCGCGATCCCGCTTCCGGTCCTGAACGCCACCATGCGAAACGCCGAAGCGGCGTTGTCGCGCGCTGCGGGCCGGCCGCTCTTCCGTGCGATCTTCCCTTGGCTGGCTCTGTCGAACTCGCGCAGCGCCGACCGGAAATGCACGAGGAACGCTTCGAACGCGTCGATGTCGACGCCTTCGCGTGCCCGTGTTCCGTGGAGATCGAGAACGAGTTCTGCCATCGCCAAGCGAACGGTACGGCCTCGTCAGTGGCGAGTGGGCAGATGCAGGCCATCTGGCGACAAGCCTCATGCCTTTCGTGGCAAACGACGAGAGAATCGTCGTGTGTGGTAGCTCTGTGATCTGTTGTGTGATTGGACTGTGATTGGCGGTGGTACTAGCATGTCAATCACCATGGCAACAATCGAACGCAGTCGGCCGGACCTTGATGCGCATGCTCGTGCGACGCGGGCGGCGTTCCCGGAGGTCGTTGGGGAGTTGCGGGAGGGGCTGGGGGCCCGGTTGGTCGCGTACCTCGCGGGAGTCGGGGAGACGCGGGCGGTGAACGAGTGGGTTGAGGGGAAGCGGACGCCGGGCGATGAGACGCAGCAGCGGCTGCGGTTCGCGTTGCGGATCACGATCCCGATCGTCGCGGCGGACTCGCCGGAGATCGCGCAGGCGTGGTTCCAGGGGTTGAACCCGCAGTTGGAGGACCGGTCGCCGGCGCGGTTGCTGCGCGAGGGTGCGCTCGACGAGGTGGGGCCGATGATCGTGGCGGCGCAGCGGGCGTTCCTGGTTGGCGGGTGAGCGTCCCGGAGCTGCGCGCGGTCGGGGCACCGGAGCTGCTCTACCGGCTGGGCCGGCCGCCGGATGCGTGGGCGCTGCCGCCGTGGGAGTTCGCGGGGCCGGACGGGACGTTCGACAACCGCTACGACGACCCGCTCGGGCTGTACCGCGTGGTCTACGCGAGCGGTCAGAGATTCGGCACGTTCGTCGAGACGCTTGCGCGGTTCCGGCCGGACCTCGCGGTGGTCGCCGAGCTGGCGGCGATCGCGGGGAGCGAGGGCGACGCGCCGACCATCCCCGCGGGCGTGGTGCCGAGCGGATGGCTCACCAACCGCTGCATCGGCGTCGCGAGCGTGGCGCAGGCGAGGTTCGCCGACGTCGCGCACTCGGATTCGATCGCGCACCTGAGAACCGCGCTGGCCAAGCGCCTCGTGCACTACGGCCTCGACGACTTCGACGCGGGTGACCTCCGCACCCGCGCCCCGCGCGCGCTGACCCAGGAGATCTCGCGCTACGTCTACGACCAGGGCTTCGCGGGCCTCAGATACCCGTCCCGCCTCGGCGACGACATCGTCAACTGGGCGCTCTTCGAGCCGGCTCCGCTGCAGCGCGTCATCACTCGCGCGCAGAAGCTGCGCGCCGACGATCCGGACCTCCAGTCCGCGCTCGCGACCCTCGGCCTGACGCTGCGCTGAGCCCTACGAGGCGGACCCGAAGCCCATCGGCGGTTCGTCGTAGCCCTCGGCAGAGCGCCGGTGGGCGGTGGCCAGCCTGCGCTTCCGCCTCGCGGCGCGACGGTCCCTCATACGGCCGATCAGCCGGCGGAACATCATCAACAACCCCTTTACCTCGTGAAGAAGCCGCCGTGGCGCCAGGCGATGCTGGGCATCACGGTCACGACCTCCTTGGGAGACGACGCGATGCTACGACCACGCTCTGGATGCGTCAACGGTCAGGGCTCGTTGTCCGGAGACGCGCCGGCGTTTGCGCAGACACCGCCCCAAGTGGTCAAATGTTGCGTGTGCAACAATTGGCAGGGTGTCCGCTCCCTCTCCCCTCGATGCACGCCGCAAGACGCTGATCCTGGTCCTCTGCTGTCTCGCGCAGTTCATGGTGATCCTGGATGTCTCGATCGTGAACGTCGCGCTGCCGTCGATCCGCGGTGACCTGGGCTTCTCCGCCACCGGCCTGCAGTGGGTCGTCAACGCGTACACGTTGACCTTCGCCGGCTTCCTGCTGCTCGGCGGGCGTGCCGCGGACCTGATCGGGCGGCGGGAGGTCTTCGCGGGTGGGCTGCTGCTGTTCGCGTTCGCCTCGCTGCTCGGTGGCGTCGCGCAGTCCGACGCGATGCTGATCGGCGCCCGCGCCGCGCAGGGGCTCGGCGGCGCGGTGGTCGCGCCCGCCACGCTGAGCATCCTCGCCACCACCTTCACGGAAGGCTCAGAGCGCAACCGCGCGCTCGGCCTCTGGGGCGCGATGGGCGGCGTTGGCGGCGCGACGGGCGCGCTGCTCGGCGGCATCCTCACGCAGACCCTCTCCTGGCGCTGGATCCTGCTGATCAACGTCCCGATCGGGATCGTCGCCGCGCTCGCCGCGCTGCGCATCGTCACGAAGGGCCGCCGGGATCAGAGGGCCGCGAGCTCCTTCGACCTCATGGGCGCCCTGACCGTCACCGGTGGCCTCGTCGTCCTGACCTACGGGATCGTCGAGACCGACAAGCACGGCTGGGGCTCGGCCCGGACGCTGATCACGCTCGCGATCGGCGTGGCGCTGCTGGCGACGTTCGTCCTGATCGAGGGCCGCCTCGCCAAGGCCCCGCTCGTCCCGCTGCGCATCTTCAAGAACCGCCCCGTCGTCGGCGCCGACATCGTCGTCTTCTGCATGGGCGCGAGCGCGTTCGCCATGTGGTACTTCCTGTCGCTCTACCTGCAGGAGGTGCTCGGCTACGACCCGATCGAAGCCGGCCTCGCGTTCCTGCCGATGACGCTGGCGATCGTGGCCACGTCGCAGTTCGCGAGCCGCGGCGTCGGCCGCTTCGGCCCCGGGATCGTCCTGACCTTCGGGATGGTCCTGATCGGGATCGGCATGCTCGGCCTCTCACGCGTGTCGCACGACGGCAACTACTGGGCCGACGTCCTCGTCCCCTCGGTGATCACCGCCGCCGGGATCGGCTTCAGCTTCGTCCCCGTGACGATCGCCGCGACGCAGGGCGTCAGGGGCCCCGAGGCGGGCCTCGCGTCCGGCCTCGTCAACACGTTCCGCCAGGTCGGCGGCTCGATCGGCCTCGCGCTGCTGGCGACCGTCGCGACGCAGAAGACCAACGACGTCGTCAAGCACGCCGACATCAAGGTCGCGCTGACCGAGGGCTTCCGCCACGCGTTCGTGATCGGCGCCGGGTTCGCGCTGCTGGGCGCGGTGATCTCCTACGTCGTGCTGGTCCTCGCGGGCAGGCGCGAGGCGGCCGCCGCGGCGCGCGCGGCGAGCGCCGAATCCGCGTAGCATCTGCCACATGGCCGACCGCCTGGAGGACGTCGTCAACATCGGTCCCGCCCTCGCGCACGACCTGCGCGCGATCGGCGTGAGCACCGAGGACGACCTGCGCGCGGTCGGCGCCCAGGCCGCCTGGCTGCGCCTCTACGAGGTCGGCTCGCGCGACTGCCTCTCGTCGTTCCTGGCGCTCGAGGGCGCGGTCCGGGGCGTCCGCTGGATGCAGATCGCCCCGGAAGAACGCGACGCCTGCTGCGCTGCGATGCGCGCGGTGCTCGACGCCGAGCGCCCCGCCGCGACCGCCTAGGCCAGCGCCAGCTCGCGCGGCTCCGCCGGCTCCTCCGCGCCGTGCGGCGCGACGCCGCGCAGCGTCCACCACGCGGTCGCCGCACCGACCACCATCACAACGGCGCCGCCCAGCGCCGCGGCGTGCAGCCCATGGGTGAACGCGACCCGCGCGCCTTCCAGGAGCGCGTCGCCGGACCGGCCCGGCAGCCCGCGCGCGACCTCGATCGCGCCGCCGAGCGTCTCGTGCGCCGCGCGCGGCACGCCCGCGCCGACGTCGTGGCGGTAGACCGCCGCGCCGATCGACCCCAGCACCGCGACGCCGATCGCGCCGCCGAGCTCCTGTCCGGTCTCGGCCACCGCGCTCGCCGCACCCGCGCGCTCGGCCGGCGCCGCGCCGAGGATCAGGTCGGTCAGCAGCGTCATCGCGCCCGCCAGGCCCATCGTGCAGACGACGGTCCCGATCAACGCCACCAACAACCCGTGGTGTGCCGGGACGCGCGTCATCACCAAGAACCCGCACAACGCCAGCAGGAAGCACGCGGCGACCACGGCCGCCGGCCGGACCCGCTGCGCGGCGACCATCGCCAGCGGCGCGACGACGCCGACGCTCAGCGGCGCCGGGAGCGTCCAGAGCGCGGCGTGCAAGGGGGAGAGGCCGAGCACCGACTGCAGGTACTGCGTCGTGAACAGCGCGTAGCCGACGAGCGCGAGCATGGCCATCAGGTTGACCGCGACCGCGCCGCTGAAGCGCACGTTGCGGAACAGCGCGAGGTCGATCAGCGGGACCGTCAGACGCCGCTGGCGCGCGACGAACACGACTCCTACAAGAACGCCGCCGGCCAGGCACGCGGCCGACAGCACGCCGATCCCGTCGACCGCCGCGCGCTGCAACCCGTACACCAACGGCAACATGGTGCACAACGACAGCACGGCGCTGGTCGCGTCGATCCGGGCGCGCGAGGGCTCGCGCGACTCCGGCAGCAGCCGCGGCGCCAACACCACCAACAACACCATCACCGGGACGTTGACCAGGAACACCGAGCCCCACGAGAAGTGCTCCAACAACACGCCGCCGAGCAGCGGGCCGAGCGCCGAGCCGCCGCTGACCACACCGGTCCAGATCGCGACCGCGCGGCGGCGCTCGGCGTCGTCGGGGAACAGGTTGCGCAGCAGCGCCAGCGACGACGGCATCAGCGTCGCGCCGCCGACGCCCATCAGCGCGCGGCAGGCGATCAGCTGGTCGGCGTCCTGGGCGAACGCGGCCGCGGCGCTCGCCGTGCCGAACGCGGCGGCGCCGAGGACGAGCACGCGCCGCCGGCCGTAGCGGTCGGCCAGCGCGCCCATCGTGATCAGCAGGCCGGCGAGGACGAACCCGTACACGTCGAGCATCCACAGCTGCTGGGTTCCGGACGGCGCGAGGTCGGCGCTGATGTAGGGCGCGGCGAAGTACAGGATCGTGACGTCCATGGCCACGAGCAGCACGGCGAGCAGGAGCACGCCGAGCCCGAGCCACTTGGAACGGAGGGGGAGAGGGGTCATGGCGCGGCACCGTACACGAGATCCATACATTTGTATAGAACGTACGTATGAATGGATCGACACGGTAGGATCCCCGGCCGATGGGCCACAAGGACGACCTCCTGGACGGCGCCAAGCGCTGCCTCTACGAGAAGGGCTACGCCCGGACGACCGCGCGCGACATCGTCGCCGCGTCCGGGACCAACCTCGCCTCGATCGGCTACCACTACGGGTCCAAGGAGAACCTCCTCAACGCCGCGCTGATGAGCGCGACCGAGGACTGGGCCGAGGCGATCGGCGCCGCCGTGGACGCCGCGCCCCAGAGCGCCGACCCCTACGAGCGCTTCGGCGCGATCTTCGCCCGGATCCTCGAGTCCTTCGGCGCCTTCCGCCCGCTCTGGAGCGCGACCTTCGAGTCGCTCTCCCAGCTCGACCACGCCGACGCGGTCCGGGCGTTCTTCGCCGACGTCCAGGGCATGGCCCACCGCGAGATCAGCCGCCTCTGGTTCGGCACGCCCGACGAGATCGAGGTCACCGACCCCGACCACGTCCGCGTCGGCCAGCTGCTGCAGGCGATGCTGATCGGCCTCATGGGCCAGATGCTCGTCGACCCGGCGCAGGCGCCGAGCGGCGACGACCTCGCCGCCGCGCTGCGCACGATGTTCCCGCCGCCGCCCGCGGCGGGCTAGACCCCGACGTCGACCGGTTCGTCCGGCGGCCCGTCGCGCAGGAGCTCACGCAACCGGGCCGCCAGGTCGGCCGGGACCAGGCGGTCGGGGCAGGCGTCCAGCTCGGCGAGCGTGAACCAGCGGGCGTCGCGCAGGTCGGCCTGCTCGCCGGGCGTCCAGCCGGAGCGGTCGATCGCGAACGCCGACGGGACGCGGGCCAGGAACCAGCGCTCGCGCTGGTCGATGCGCACGCCGCCCCAGCGGAACCGGTGGCAGCGGTGCCAGACCTCGTCGACCCCTACACCTGGCAACGCGTAGCCGGTCTCCTCGGCGACCTCGCGCGCGAGCGCCGCGCGCGGGTCCTCGCCCTCCTCGATCCCGCCGCCCGGCGGGAACCAGAAGCGCGTGCGACCGTCAGCGTCCGGATCCTCCGCCGCCAGCAGCAGGACCCGCTCGTCGGGCGTGACGAGCAGCACCCGCACCGCGCGGCGCAGCTCGATCACGTCGGCTGCGCCGTCGGCCGCACGAGGATCTCGTTGACGTCCACGTGCGGCGGCTGCGACACCGCGTACATCACGGCGCGCGCGATGTCGTCGGGGTGCAGCCGGCCCTCGCCCGGGTCGTCGAAGAACGGCGTGTCGACCATCCCCGGCTCGATCACCGTCGTCCGGATCCCCGTGTCGTTGAGGTCGGCCCGGATCGCCTCGCCCATCGCGGTGACCGCCCACTTCGTCGCGCTGTACAGCGACCCCGGCAGCGCACGCCGCCCCGCGACCGACCCCGTCAGCAGCACGTGCCCGCGCGACTCCTTCAGCGCCGGGATCGCCGCCCGGACCGTGTACGCGGCGCCGAGCACGTTGGTCAGCACCATCGCCTTCCAGTGCTCCGGCGTCTCCTCCAGCCACCCACGCTTGGCGCCGAACCCGGCGTTGGCGTAGACCACGTCGAGCCGACCGAAGGCGTCCAAAGCGCCGCGCACGAGCCGCTCGTTGTCGGCCCACTCGGTCACGTCGCACTCGACCGCGAGCGCGCGTTCCGGCCCGCCCAGCTCCGCCGAGAGCGCCTCCAGCTTGTCCAGCGAGCGCGCGCCGAGCACGACGCGATACCCCGCATCAACCGCGGCCCGAGCCGTTGCGGCGCCGATGCCCGTGCTGGCGCCCGTGATCAGGAAGACAGGATCCATGTCCGCAACGCTACCTTTGGTCCCACAACATGCTGTACGACAAGGCGCGCATCAACGTCCAGGCGGGCGGCGGCGGCAACGGCTGCATGTCGTTCCGTCGCGAGGCGCACGTTCCCAAGGGCGGCCCGGACGGGGGCGACGGCGGGCACGGCGGCCACGTCGTGCTGCTCTGCGACGACTCCTACCGCGACCTGCAGTCGTTCAAGCGCAAGGCCCATTACAAGGCCGACCGCGGCCGCCACGGCGAGGGCGCGCTGCGCCACGGGGCCGACGGCGACGAGCTGGTCGTGCGCGTCCCGCCCGGGACCCAGGTCACGGTCGAGGAGACAGGCGACACGCACGACCTCGTCATCCCCGGCACGCGCATCACCGTCGCCCGCGGCGGCTCCGGCGGCAAGGGCAACAAGAAGTTCGCGGGCTCCACCCGCCAGGCGCCGCGCTTCGCCGAGAAGGGCCTCGCCGGCCAGGAGTTCTGGCTCGACCTGCGCCTCAAGCTGCTGGCCGACGTCGGCCTCGTCGGCCTGCCCAACGCGGGCAAGTCCTCGCTGCTGAGCGTGATGACGCGCGCCGCGCCGAAGGTCGCCAACTACCCGTTCACGACGCTGGAGCCGATCCTCGGCACGCTCGACGGCGACGACCGCCAGCTCGTCCTGGCCGACATCCCGGGCCTGATCGAGGGCGCCGCGGGCGGCGCCGGGCTGGGCCACGACTTCCTCGCCCACGTCGAGCGCACGCGCCTGCTCGTCCACGTCCTGGACCTCGCGCCGCTCGACGGCAGCGACCCGGAGACGAACTTCGAGACGATCGAGCGCGAGCTGGCCGACTACGACGAGCGCCTCTCGCGCCTGCCGCGGATCCTCGCGCTGTCGAAGGCCGACCTCGTCTCGCCCGAGGAGGCGGAGATCACCGCCGAGCTGTGGCGCGAGCGCTTCGCCGCCGCGCTGCCCGCGCGCGAGGAGTGGGAGGAGGCGCCGGACGTCACGCCGGTGCTGATCACCTCCAGCGCGACGAAGCTCGGCCTCGACGAGCTGGCCGCCGAGCTGCTGCGCCGCGTCCCGAAGGTCGAGGAGCCGGTCGTCGCGCCGGGCCTCGAGGACGAGGAGCTCGAGGAGCACCGCACGTTCCGCCCGCGCCCCGCGCGCGGCCGCGCCGGCAGGGACTTCCAGGTCGAGCAGGTCGAGGAGGGCCTGTGGCGCGTCGAGGGCGAGTCGGTCGACCGCCTGATCGCCCGCCACGACATGGAGAACCTCGACGCGCTCGCGCACGTCGAGCGGCGCCTGCACCGCATGGGCGTGATCCGCGCGCTGGAGGCGCATGGGTTCGAGCCAGGCGACGATGTGGAAATCGGCGGCGTCGTGTTCGAGCTCGATCCCTCGTAGAGTCCGCGGCCGTTCATGGCCCGCTATGTGATCAAGCTCGGCTCCGGCATCACCGCGTCCGACGACGGCGCGCTGCGTGCCGACGTGCTCGCCGCGATCTGCGACGAGGTCGCCGCGCGGCGACGGGCGGGCGATGACGTGGTGGTGGTGTCTTCGGGCGCGATCGTCCGCGGCCTGGACACGATGGGGATCGCCGGGCGACCGAGCGCGATCGAGGACCTGCAGGCGGCGAGCGCGATCGGCCAGGGCCGGCTGTTCCGGTTCTACGACGAGCTGCTCGCGGCGCGCGGCACGACCGCCGCGCAGGTGCTGCTGACGTTCTTCGACCTCAGCCACCGGACCCACTACCTCAACGCGCGCCAGGCGCTGCGGCGGCTGCTGGAGTGGGGCGTGGTCCCGATCGTCAACGAGAACGACACGACCGCGACCGACGAGATCACCTTCGGCGACAACGACTTCCTCGCGGCGCAGGTCGCGATCCTCGTCGAGGCCGACAAGTTGGTGTTGTTGACCGGGGTCGACGGGGTCTACACCGCCGACCCGCGCACGACGCCGGACGCGCGGATCGTGCGCGAGATCACGGACTTCGAGTCGCTCGAGGAGCAGGCGGCGATCGGGGACTCCACCTCGACGCTGGGCTCCGGCGGCATGCGCTCGAAGGTCGTCGCGGCCGAGATGGCGACCGCGGCGGGGATCCCGGCGGCGATCGTCAACGGCCTGCGCGAGCACGCGCTCGGCGCGGTGCTGGGCGGCTCGGCCGACGAGGGCACGCACTTCCCGGCGCGCGACCTCGGGATCTCCTCGTTCAAGCTGTGGCTGCGCTACGCCAAGCCCGCGCACGGGACCGTCGTGGTCGACGCGGGCGCCGCACGCGCGCTGCGCGACGGCGGGACGTCGCTGCTGCCGGTCGGCGTTGTCGATGTGATTGGGTCGTTCGCCGCGGGCGACGCGGTCGAGGTGCGCGAGGCGATCGCGACGGTGCACGTTGCGGGCGCGCCGTCCGGCGGGCGCCTCCTGGGCAAGGGCATTGCCAATCTGAGCGCCGCCGAGCTGCGGCGCGTGCAGGGCATGCAGTCCCCGGCGGCGCGCGAAGTGCTCCCGCGCGCCGCCGAAGAGGCTGTGCACCGCGACTACTTCGTCCTGGCGTAACGCGCCGCGACGACGTCCGGCGTCTCGCTGACGCGGCCGTCCTGGAGGTCCCACGCCAGGCGCAGGTACTGCGCGTGGGTCCAGGCCAGCGGGGTGGCCGACAGCGTCGGCGTCCCGGGCTCGAAGCCGGGCTGGCCCGAGGGCGGGTTGTCGTCCCAGACCTGCTCGGGGAGCATCCCGGACGGCGACGCCGCGTTGGTCATCGCGGTCAGCTGCGACGCCGCGCCCGCCGGGTCGCCGGCCGCGATCTGCGCCTCGCCGCGCTCGCCGTTGAGCAGCGGCCACGCGCGGCCGATCGTCGTCCGGGAGTCCGGCCTCTGGTCGAAGTCCCACGGCGAGCCGTCGCGGAACTCGCCGTAGCCGTCGAACTTCGCGCGGTGCCAGAAGAACCCGCGCGCGGTCTGGAAGCCGAGCTGTTGATCCACAACTTGCTCGGTGTTGACGATGTCGGGGTCGGTCGCGGGCAGGACGCCGAGGCGGACGAGGTCCAGGAACGACGGGTCGACGACCGTGCGCTGATCGGCCGCGGACGGGCCGCCGTCGCCGGTCGAGTAGGTCGTCCCGGCGTCAGGGTTGCCGTCCTTGGTCAACCGCAGGAAGTACGGCTGCGTGCTGTAGGGGCCGGTGGTTGTCAACGTCCAGGCCTTGACCCTGGCCTGCCAGGCGTCGGCCGTGTTGAGGTACTTGGTCGCGCTGTCCTCGTCGCCGTTGGCCCTCGCGAGCTGCGCGGCGCAGACGAGGCCCGCGATCTCCGACGCGATCGTCGCCGGCGAGTAGCCGTCCTGGTTCTCCCAGCGCTCCATCGGCGACCACGGCGCGGTGTGGCCGGTCGTGGGATCCCTGTAGTTGATGAGGAAGTCCGCGGCGCGCCGGACGTGCGCCCACGTGCCCGCGTCGGTGCGGCCGAGCTGGTGGGCGAGGATCATCGGGAACGCGACCTCGTCCATCTGCAGGCCGGTCCAGACCGGCGTCCCATCGGGCTTGGAGTTCTGCGGGAACGAGCCGTCGGGCTTCTGCTGGGTGTTGAACAGCCAGTCCAGCGCGCGGTTGGCGCCCGCGGTGTCGCCGGCCGCGATCAGGCCGGTGGCGATCTGGTAGAGGTCGCGCGACCAGACCAGGTGGTACGGGCCGGACGGGACGAGCGCGGCCCACCTCCACGGCATCGTGGGGGAGGCGACGTAGGCGCCACGGTGCGTCTTGTCCTCGGAGGCGGCGAGGACCATGATCGAGGTGGTGTACAACTGCCGCTCCTGCGCCGTCCTCAACGACGCGGGCGGGTTCTTGAGGTGGTTGAGGTAGGCGCGCCAGCCCGCGGCGTAGCGCGCGAGCGTCAGCAGGAACGGCGTGCGCAGCGCCGCGTGGGCGGTCTGCTGGGCGGCGGACGCGTCGGCGCCGAAGCCGAGCGCGAGCGTCGCGACGCCGAGGCGGCCGAAGCTCAGCCGCCCCGCCTGGACGACCGCGCCCGGCCCGGCGGAGTCGTAGGCGTTGTTGATGATGTCGCCGTCGGCGGTGGGGCGGAAGTTGTTGGTGGTCTTGGTGAACGCGGGCTGCGCGGTGAGGTCAGAGGCGCCCGTCTGCGCGTCGGTCGCGACCAGGTCGGCGCCGGCCGAGCGCGCGGAGTCGTCGGTCCTGGTGTCGTTCAGCGCCGGCTCGTAGATGGCGTACACCTCGAAGCGCTTGGCCTGCCGCGTGCTGAAGTGCACCGCCGCGAGCACCGCGTCGCGCGTCGCGTCGGTGGTGTAGGTCGTCGTGAGCCTCCAGCCGTCGCCGGTCTGGGTCTGGGCGAACGTCAAGGACTTCGGGTCGACCTGCCGCGTCTCGGCGCTGCCGCCGGCGACCGCGCCGGTCCTGACATCGCGCACGACGAAGCGCAGCGACCGCGACGCCGGCGTCGCGAGGTCCGGCCAGTAGACCTCGCCGAGCCCGCCGTTCCTCTGGACCGTCGCCCAGACCTTGCTCTGCGTCCCGGTCGCGGTCACGACGCCGGTCTTGTCGGAGCCGAGGTACCCATCGTCCCTGCCCGGCCCTCCGGGCGCGGGCGCCGCGGCCGCGGTCGAGGCGATCGTCATGGCGAGCAACAGGGCAGCGAGCAGGCGGGACAGGCCGGACATGCACGCCGCTTGCCACGCCGCTCCGTCACCGAAACCATGGGCAGTCAGCAGAACGGCCGGTACCCTTAGGACATGGCCATCGCCACGCCTTCGGTCACCGACATCTGCCGCGCCGCGCGGACCGCTTCGCGCCGCCTGGCGACGCTGCCGACCAACGAGAAGGACGCGGCGCTGCACGCGATCGCCGACGCGCTCCTGGCCCGGACGCCGGAGATCGTCGAGGCCAACGCGCGCGACCTCGAGGCCGGGCGCGAGAACGACCTCTCCGCCGCGCTGCTCGACCGCCTGATGCTCGACGACGCGCGGATCGCCGCGATCGCCGCGCAGGTCCGGGACATCGCCGCGCTGCCCGACCCGGTCGGCGAGGTCATCGACGGCTTCCGCCTCCCGAACGGCCTCGACGTCGCCAAGACGCGCACGCCGCTCGGCGTCGTCGCGGTCGTCTACGAGGCGCGCCCGAACGTCACGATCGACGCCGCCGCGCTGTGCCTGAAGTCGGGCAACGCGATCGTCCTGCGCGGGTCGTCATCCGCGCAGCACTCCAACGCGATCCTCGCGTCGATCGCCGCCGAGCACGCGCCGGAGGGCGCGATCGGCCTCGTCGCCGGCGGTGGCCGCGAGGAGCTGGCCGACCTCGCCACGCAGGACGACTACGTCGACCTGATCATCCCGCGCGGGGGCGAGGGCCTGAAGAGGGCGCTGACCGCGGTCGCGACGGTCCCGATGATCTTCGCCGCGTCCGGCAACTGCCATGTCTACGTGGACGCCGGCGCGGACCTCGACATGGCGCGCGACATCATCGTCAACGCCAAGACCCAGCGCCCCGGCGTCTGCAACGCGGCCGAGACGCTGCTCGTCCACCGCGACGTCGCGCCGGACTTCCTGCCCGCCGCGCTGGAGGCGCTGCGCGGCGCGGGCGTCGAGCTGCGCGGCGACGACGGCGTCCGGGAGATCGACAACACCGTCGCGCCCGCCTCCCAGGAGGACTGGGACACCGAGTTCCTCGCGCTCGTCCTCGCGGTCGGCGTCGTCGACTCCGTCGACGAGGCGATCGACCACGTCAACCGCCACGGCTCCGGCCACTCCGAGGCGATCGTCACGCGCTCCTACGCGAGCGCCCGCGCGTTCGAGCTCGGCGTGGACGCCGCCTGCGTCTACGTCAACGCGTCCACGCGCTTCACCGACGGCGGCGAGTTCGGCTTCGGCGCCGAGATCGGCAACTCGACCCAGAAGCTCCACGCGCGCGGACCGATCGGGCTGCGCGAGCTGTGCTCGTTCAAGTACGTCGTGCGGGGCGCCGGCCACGTCCGCTAGCCCCATGCGCCTGGGCCTCCTCGGCGGCACGTTCAACCCGCCGCACCTCGCCCATCTGCTGGCCGCGCAGGAGGCGCACGACCAGCTCGGCCTGGATCGCGTCCTGCTGATCCCGAACGCCAACCCGCCGCACAAGCAGGTCGTCGGCGACCCCGGTCCCGCGGCGCGTCTCGCCTTGTGCCGGCTGGCGATCGGGGACGACGAGCGCTTCGAGGTCAGCGAGCTGGAGGTCGCCCGCGAGGGACCGTCCTACACGGCCGATACGCTGCGCGCACTCCATGAGACGAGTCCAGGAGCGGAGCTGACGTTCATCGTGGGAGGGGACATGGCCACGAGCTTCCCCACCTGGCATGAACCTGCCGAGGTCGTGCGGCTGGCACGACTGGCCGTTGCGGAGCGCGAAGGCACTCCGCGGGCCGATATCCTGGAACGGCTGGCGACGATCCCCGGCGCCGTCGAGCGGGTCGATTTCTTCGATCTGCCCCGCATGGACATCTCGTCCTCGCTGGTTCGGCGGCGTGTGGCCGCCGGACATCCGATCCGGTACTTGGTCCCCGATCCGGTGGCCGAGTACATCGCGCAGCACGGGCTCTACCGGAGCCCGGCGGGTATCCCATCATCAGCATGACCTCGGAGGAAGCGTCGTCTTGCCCAGCCAGACCCCCATGCAGCAGACCGATCAGACACCAGAAGCGATGACCCCGGAGCGCCTCGCCCAGCTCGCCGCCAGCTATGCGGCCGACAAGAAGGCGATCGACCTGACCGTGCTCGACCTGCGCGGCGTGTCGTCCTACACGGACTTCTTCGTCGTGTGCTCGGGCAACACCGACCGCCAGACGAAGGCGATCCACGACGCGATCCACGAGGGCCTGAAGAAGGACCACGGCCAGCTGCCGCGCCGCGTCGAGGGCACCGGCGAGGCCCGCTGGATCCTGATGGACTACTTCGACATCGTGGTCCACGTCTTCGTGCCCGAGGTCCGCGAGTTCTACCGCCTCGAGCAGCTCTGGGGCGACGTGCCGCGCCTGGACGTCGAGCTGGAGGACGTCCCGCAGCGCTAGGTGGGTTGTTCGGCGGATCCGCTGCTTTCGCTCGACGGCCCGGCCGGCGCCTGACCCCACCCGATCCCTTCCCGATCCAACCAGGATCGGCTGCGAGATCGCGCGGCGTCAGCCATCCGCCCGAACCGCCGATCGACCGGACCGCCTCGCCGAACAACCCACCCGGTCCGGACGCCGCGGCCGTTTGTGGTCGCGGTGACAACTTCTGCCTCCTGATTGGCGCCGCGCAGGCCAAGACCGTGCGTGGCGCCGCCGCTTAGTGTCGGTCACCGGTACTGGGTCCAACAGGAGGAGGAGCACATGCGTTCCACGCACGCTGGGCGGCGGCTGGTCGCTGCCGTCATCATGGTCTGCGCGCTGGGCGGCTGGGTCGCCGCATCGGCGTTGGCGGACAACTACGTCGCGCTCGGCGACAGCTACTCGGCGGGCACGGGAACCCGTGACTACTCGATCAACTCGAGTTGCAACCGGGGTCCGTACGCCTATCCGGAGCTGATCAGGAGGGATCGGCCGAACACGACGCTGACCGCGTTCGTCGCGTGCTCCGGCGCGAAGACGAGCGACGTCCTGGCCAACCAGGTGCAGTCGCTGAGCACGTCCACCAACATCGTGACGATCACGATCGGCGGCAACGACGCCGGGTTCTCGAGCGTCATCACGAGGTGCGCGGAGCCGCTGGTGTCGTGCAGCAGCGACGTCACCAACGCGAACAACTACATCAGGAACACGTTGCCGGGCAACCTCAACAGCGTGTACTCGCAGATCAGGACGCGGGCGCCCAACGCGAGGGTCATCGTGCTCGGCTACCCGCGCCTGTTCATGAACGTCGACTGCAACGCGGGCACGTTCTTCTCGAGCGACGAGATGACGAGGCTCAACGCGACGGCCGACCTGATGAAGACGACGATCGCGGGGCGTGCGGCCGCCTACGGGTTCACGTTCAAGGACGCGATCCCGGCGTTCACGGGGCATGCCGTCTGCTCGTCGAGCGAGTGGCTGAACGGTCTCTCCAACCCGATCAGCGACTCCTACCACCCCAACCGGGATGGTCATCGCCTCGGCTACGAGGCGCTCGTACGGAGCGTCATCGGCTAGGGACTCGCGCGGACGGCGCGGGCGCGGAGGACGACCTCGAGCTCGAAGCGGGCTTCGGGGTCGTCCAACGCGTCGCCGAGCAGCTCGCGCAGGCGAGCGAGCCGGTAGCGGACGGTCTGCGGGTGGACGTGCAGGTCGGCGGCCATCCGCGGGCCGTTCCCACGATGTCTGAGGTAGGCCAGCAGCGTCTCGTGCAGCGTCTGGCGCGAGCGGGGCGGGAGGCCCGCGAGCGGTGCCAGCCGCAGCCGCGCGAGGTCGTCCACCAGTGACGGATCCTCCGCCAGGAGGAGCTCCAGCAGGTGGTCGTCCGCGACGTGCAGCCCGGGGTCGGGCAGCAGCGCGTGCAGCGCGCGGGCGCGGGTCCAGCTGCGGGCGGCGTGCTCGGGTGGGGTCGTCGGGCCGAGGGCGGCGGCGTGGCCGGCCAGCGCCGCTTCGAGCGGTGCGCGGCGGCCGGGGCCGTCGGGGTCGGGGACGACCAGGCAGGCGACGCCGTCGACGACGCCGGCCAGGACGTCGCTCGGCAATCGGCGGGGCGCGGCATCGGTCCCGAGCGCGACGATCGCCAGCGCGCGGGGCAGCGGCCAGCCGGCCTCCAGCGCGGCGCGCTCCAGCACCGCGCGCTCCGGCTGCGGGTCGCTGACCAAGCACCCCAACAACCGCGCGCGCCGGCGCTCGACCTCGCCCGCGGCGGCGGCCTGGGCGGCGACGAAGCCCTCGACCGTCACCGCGGCGATCTCGTCCAGGTAGGCGAACAGCGCGTCGGCGAGGACACCGATCGTCGCCGCCTCGGCCCTGGCCGCGGTCGCGACCGCTGCGATCCGCCTCCACACGACGCGCGCGCCGAGGTGGTAGCCGGCCTGCAGCTCGTCGAGCGAGTGCCCGGACCGGAACCAGCGCTCGCCGACCGCGACGTACAGCGCGCGGTCGGCGCCGACCGTCGGCGGGCGCTGCTCGATCACGCCCGCGAAGTCGTGCAGCGCGTCGGCGACCGCCTTGACGACGTCGCGGCCGAACGGTCCCTCGAGCGTCCGGTAGACCGGGATCGCCGGGCCGAGCACGTCGACCAGCTCGTCGGCGATCGCCGGGATCGCCGCGCAGACCAGCGCGCCGAGGTCGTCCGGCAGCGCGTGCCAGGGCCGCGGCGGGGCCTGGGGGTCGATCGCCATGGCGCACTCTCTCCGCGAACGCGTGGAAATGCAACACGGTCGTTCGCTCTGTGCTTGACAACGATGTCGGTCCCCGGGTACGGTCGCAGCGACGAGGCGCTGACAACGTTGTCAGCCGCCGATCGGTCAGGAGAGACTGGGTTGTCGGGTCGACCAACGATGCGCGATGTCGCGAGCACCGCGGGCGTGAGCCTGAAGACGGTCTCGCGCGTCGTCAACGCGGAGCCGGGTGTGGCGCGGGAGACCGCCGCCCGCGTCACCGCGGCCATCGAGACGCTCGGCTTCACCCGCAACGAGCTGGCGCGCAGCCTGCGCCACGGCCGGGCGGGCGCGCTCGGCCTCGTGATCGAGGACGTCGCCAACCCGTTCTACTCGCAGCTGGCCCGGACCGTCGAGGAGCTCGCCCACGCCCAGGGCCACCTGCTGCTGACCGGCTCCTGCGGCGAGGACCCGGCGCGCGAGCAGGAGCTGGTCCTGCGCTTCCTGCGCCGCGCGGTCGACGCGGTCCTGATGGTCCCGGCCGGCGAGGACCACACCTACCTGCGCGGCGAGCTGACCCAGCCCGGCCACGCGCCGATCGTCTTCCTGGACCGCCCGCCGGTCGGGATCGACGTCGACACGGTCCTCGGCGACTCGCGCGGCGGCGCGCGCACGGCCGTCGAGCACTTGGTCGCCCACGGCCATCGCAGGATCGCAGTGATCACGGACTCCGACCGGGTCTGGACCGCGCGCGAGCGCGTCGCGGGCGCCGCCGACGCGCTGCGCGACGCGGGCCTGGACGTCGACCCCGAGCTGATCGTGCCGGGCGCGCACGCCGCCGGCGACGCCGAGGCCGCCGTCCGGCGCGTGCTCGCGCTGCCCGCCGAGCGCCGGCCGACCGCCCTCTTCACCGCCAACAACCGGATCACCGTCGGCGCCGTGCGCGCGCTGCGGGATCTCGACCCGGATGAGCAGCCCGCGCTCGTCGGCTTCGACGACTTCGAGCTGGCGGACATGCTCGCCACGCCCGTGAGCGTCGTGCGCCAGGCACCGGCCGAGATGGCGCGGCTGGCCGCCGAGGCCGCCTACGCGCGCCTCGACGGCGACGAGCAGGCGCCGCGCCGGATGGTCGTGCCGTGCGAGCTGGTCGCGCGCGGGTCCGGGGAGCGGGTGCCGAGATGAGCGAGACGACCGACATGATGGTCAAGCCGACGCTGCTGCCGCCCAACGGCGTGCGGCGCTTCTACAGGGGTGGGCCCGCGATCGCCGCGCTGCGCGGCGAGGCGCCGCCGGGCGATCCGGACGCGCTGCGCGAGCCCGAGGACTGGGTCGGCTCGACGACCGAGGCGTTCGGCGAGCCGGGCGTCGGGCTCAGCGCGCTGGCAGACGGGAGGCTGCTGCGCGCTGTTGTAGGGGATGATCCGGAGGCCTGGCTGGGTGCGGCGCACGTCGCGCGCTGGGGCGCCGATCCCGCGTTGTTGGTGAAGCTGCTCGACGCGGGCGAGCGCCTGCCGGTGCACGTGCATCCGGACGGGCCGTTCGCCCGGGAGCACCTCGGCACGAGGTTCGGCAAGACCGAGGCGTGGGTCGTCGTCGGCGGGTCCGGCGTCGTGCACCTGGGGTGGAGGCGAGATGTGGGCCTCGATCAGATCCGGGCCTGGGTCGACGCGCAGGACGCGCCCGCGATGTTGGAGGCCTTGCACCCGCTGGAGCTGGGCGTCGGCGACGCGGCCTTCGTCCCCGCGGGCGTCCCGCACGCGATCGGCGAGGGCCTGCTGATCGCCGAGCTGCAGGAGCCGAGCGACATGTCCGTCATGCTCGAGTGGGACGGCCACGGCATCTCCGGCGAGACCGAGGCGACCCTCGGCCTCGGCTGGCCGACCGCCCTGTCCTGCGTCGAGACGACCGCCCGCGACGCCGCCGCGCTGCGCGGGCCGCGCGGCGAGCGCCGCGCGCTGCCGCCGGCCGCCGACGCGTACTTCCGCGCCGACTGGCTGCGCGGTGGTGCCGAGCTGGCGCGGGGCTTCACGGTCCTGCTGGTGCTCGAAGGCGCCGGGAGGCTGGAGAGCGCGGACGGCGCGGTGTTGTCCGTCGCCCGCGGTGACAACGTTGTCATCCCTGATGCCGCAGGGGTTTCGCGGCTGACCGGCGAGGTCCGGGCGCTCGCGTGCCGGCCCGCCGATCCAACGGAGGAGAGAGCATGAACACCGAGAAGCAGCCGCTGCTCGAAGCGCGGCAGATCGTCAAGAGCTTCGGCCGCGTGCGGGCGCTGCGCGGCGCGAGCTTCACCGTCTACCCGGGCGAGGTCGTCGCGCTGGTCGGCGACAACGGCGCCGGGAAGTCGACGCTCGTCAAGACGCTGTCCGGCGTCCACCAGCCCGACGCGGGCGAGATCCTGTTCGAGGGCGCGCCCGTCCACGTCGAGTCGCCGGTCGGCGCACGCCGGCTCGGGATCGAGACCGTCTACCAGGACCTCGCGCTCGCGCCCGAGCTGGACCCCGCGTCGAACCTCTACCTCGGACGCGAGATCATGCGCCCCGGGCCGCTCGGCAGGTTGGGGTTCTTGGACAAGGGCGCGATGAAGCGCCAGAGCCGCGAGTCGTTCGACTCGCTCGGCGTCTCGATCCAGGACGTCGCGGCGCCGGTCGCCACGATGTCCGGCGGTCAGCGCCAAGGTGTAGCTGTTGCTCGCGCGGTCACCTGGGCGAGCAAGGTGGTGTTCATGGACGAGCCGACCGCGGCGCTCGGCGTCGTCCAGACGCGCGCGGTCCTGGACCTGATCCGGCGCGTGCGCGACCGCGGCGTCTCGGTCGTCCTGATCTCCCACAACATGCCGGAGGTGCTCGAGGTCTCGGACCGGATCGAGGTCCTGCGCCTCGGCCAGCGGGTCGCCAGGTTCCAGGCGGCCGACACCACGATGGAGCAGATCGTCGGCGCGATGACCGGCGCGCTCACCCAGGAGGCGGCATGACCATGGCGAGCGATCCGGCGATCCAGGGCGACCCGACCGCGGCCGTCCCCGACGACGCGCTGTTCCCGGACGAGGGGCCGCTGCCTCTCTGGCGCAAGGTGCTGGCGTGGCCGACGATGCAGATCGGGCTCGTGCTCGTCGCGTTGGTGGTGGTCTTCAGCGTGCTGCACCCGAGCGAGTTCACCTCGGCCGACAACGCGCGCAACATCGCGACCGACGCCGCGGTGTTGTTGGTGATCTCGGTCGGGATGACCTACGTGATCATCACGGCCGGCATCGACCTCAGCGTCGGCGGCGTCCTGGTCTTCGCGGGCGTCGTGGGCGCGAAGGCGATGAACGGCGTGGGCGGCAACGGCTGGGGGACGTTGCTGCTGGGCTTGGCGGTCTGCCTCGCGGCGGGCCTGGCATGGGGCATGTTGAACGGGTTCTTGGTCGCGGTGGCCAAGATCCCCGCCTTGATCGTGACGCTGGGCACGCTGGGCATGTCGCTCGGCGCGGCGCTGCTGATCACGGGCGGGGTGGACGAGCGGAGCGTCCCCTACAAGTTGATCACCGACGTCGGGACCGGCCGCCTCGGCGGGCAGGTCCCGTGGCTGGTGATCATCGCGGTGGCGGTCGCCCTGGTGGGCGGGATCGTGCTGGCGCTGACCCGCTTCGGGCGCTACACGTACGCCATCGGGTCCAACGAGGAGGCGGCGCGCCGGGCCGGCATCTCGGTCAACTGGCACCTGATCAAGGTGTATGGGTTCGCCGGGCTGCTGGCCGGGCTGGCCGGCTACCTCTCGCTGGCGCGGTTCGGGACCACGACCGTCGGCGGGCACGACACCGACAACCTCAACGCGATCGCGGCCGTCGTCATCGGCGGGACGTCCCTGTTCGGGGGCGTCGGCGTGATCGCGGGGACGGTCATCGGCGTCTTCATCCCGGCGGTCCTGCAGAACGGGTTCGTCATCGCGGGCGTGCAGCCGTTCTGGCAGCAGGTGGCCGTGGGCGCGGTGCTGATCGGCGCCGTCTACCTCGACCAGCTGCGACGGCGTTCGCTGGCCTCGCGCTGACGGCGCGCGGCATCACATAGGCATCAACAACCAGGAGGAGCAGGCACATCATGATGGGGAAGAGGTGGATCGCGATCGGGCTGTCCGCGGCCGTTGGGGCCTTCGGGCTCAGCGCGTGCGGCAGCAGCGATGACAACTCCGGGTCGTCCACGGGGTCGTCGGCGTCGTCCGGGTCATCCGGCGGCAAGAGGTACGACATGACGCTCATCACCGGCGTGAAGGGCGATGAGTTCTACATCACCATGGGTTGCGGGGCGCAGGCCGAGGCGGCCAGGATGGGGGTCAAGCTCAACATCCAGGGCCCGGACGAGTTCGACGCCTCGCAGCAGACGCCGATCGTCAACGCGGTGGCGGCCAAGAGGCCGGACGCGGTGCTGATCGCGCCGACCGACTCCAAGGCGCTGTTCGCGCCGATCCAGCAGCTGTCGACCGGCGGTGCCAAGATCGTCCTGGTGGACACGACGCTCGACCAGCCCGACATGGCGGTCTCGCAGATCTCGTCCGACAACGTCGCGGGCGGCACGCAGGCGGCCAAGGCGCTGGTGCAGCTGATCGGCTCCGGCGGCGGCAAGGTCGCGGTTGTCAACGTCAAGCCGGGCATCTCGACGACGGACCAGCGCGCGCAGGGGTTCTCGGCGGGCGTGAAGGGGACGTCGCTGCAGTACGTCGGGCAGCAGTTCGACAACGACGACCCCGCGAAGGCGGCGTCGATCACGAAGTCTCTGCTGGCCAAGAACCCTGACTTGAAGGGGATCTTCGCCACCAACGTCCTGACCGCTGAGGGTGTGGCGTCCGGTCTGCGTGAGGCGGGCAAGAAGGGCGTGAAGGTCGTGACCTTCGACGCCGGCCCGAAGAACGTGGAGGACCTGAAGTCCGGGCTCATCCAGGGCCTGATCGCCCAGAAGCCGGCGGACATCGGCAAGCAGGGCATCGACCAGGCGGTCGCCGCGCTCAAGGGCCAGCCGACCACCAAGAGGATCACCACCGGCTTCGTGACCGTCACGAAGGACAACCTCTCCTCCCCCGAGGCGCAGGGCGCCTTGTACAAGGCGAGCTGCTGATGGTGGACGGCACGATCGTCGTCGCCGGCGAGGCGCTCGTCGACCTCGTTCCCGGCGACGGCGACGTGCTGGCCGCCCACCTGGGCGGCGGACCCTTCAACGTGGCGCGCGCCGTCGGCCGGTCCGGCGGCGCGGTCGCCTACCTGGGCCGCCTGTCGACCGACCACTTCGGCACGCGGCTCCGGGCGGCGCTGGCCGGCGACGGGGTGGACCTGTCGCTCGCGGTCTCGACGCCCGACCCGACGACCCTCGCGCTGGCCTCGGTCGACGAGCACGGTGCCGCGTCCTACGCGTTCTACGTGGAGGGCACGTCGGCACCCGGGCTGCAGTCGGCGCCCGACGCGGTCTCGCGTGCGCGCGTCCTCTGCGTCGGCACGCTCGGGTTGTTGTATGACCCGACAGCCTCGACCCTCGAGGCGCTGGTGCTGAGCGCGCCGCGCAAGCAGGTCATAGCGGTCGACCCCAACATCCGCCCCGCGGCGATCCCCGACGAGCGCGCCTACCGCGCGCGCCTGGGACGCATCTTCACCCGCGCCGACATCGTCAAGGCCTCCTCCGACGACCTCTCCTGGCTCGCCCCCGGAGCCGCGCCCGCCGACGCGATGCGCACCCTCCTCGCACCGGGCGCGACCGGCTTCGTCACCCTCGGTTCCGACGGCGCGCTGATCATCCCACCCTCCGGAGAGGTCACGCACATCCCGGCGCCCCCGGTCGACATCATCGACACCATCGGCGCCGGCGACGCCTTCATGGGCGCCCTCCTGACCCACGACCTCTCCAACCCAACCGTCGCCACCGAGGCCGCCGTCGCCGCGGCCTCCGCCGCCTGCACCATCGCCGGCGCGGGCTGAGCTCTATGACTGCGTGCGCCGGTCGGCGGCGCGGAGGGCGTCGGCGGTGGCGGGGATGGCGGTGGTGAGGTCGAGGTCGATGGGGGCGCCGGTGGGTGGGGTGTCGTCGCCGGGCGAGGGGCTGTCGAGGGCGTAGAGGAACGGCGAGAGGTAGGTGCCGGCGACCTTCGTCGGCGGCCAGAAGAGGGCGCGGCGTTCGGTCTCGCCTTCGGGCGCGGCGTCCCTGGCGTAGCGGACCCAGCGCTGCCCACGGCCGGTGAGGATCACGCCGCGGAGGATGGGGTGGAAGGGCTGCTCCTCGACCGGCGCGCCGGCGAGCTTCGCGATCGAGTGGGCGGCCGCGTCGGCCTGCTGGGCGGCGAGGCCGCCCTGCTTGATCGGGAACGACACGGCGTCGCCCGCGGCCCAGACGCTGGGGCTCGACACGACGCGGCCGTTGCGGTCGGCGAGGATGAAGCCGAGCTGGTCGGCTGGGAGGCCGGGGATCGCCGGGCCGGCGGCGGTCGGGAGGGCCACGGTGCGCTGCGCCTCCAGCGGGCGGTTGCCCGGGATCTTGCGCAGCTCGCCGTCCTGCTCGGTGACGATCGTCGCGGTCTCCACCGCGATGCCGACGGCCTCCAAGTCCTCGCGCAGCGCCGCGCTCGCCTTCGGCCCGAACATCCCCAGCGGCGCGTCCTCGGGCGTGTAGATGGTGATCTTGACGTCGTCCATCCCCATCCCGCGCGCGTCCCACGCGGTCATCAGCGCCAGCTCGTACGCGGGCAACGGCCACGAGCTCCCCGGCGGCACCACGAAGGCCACCGACTTGGTGTAGCCCTCCTCGATGTCGCGCAGCAGCCCGCCGAAGACCTCCGGGTCGCTGTCGGGCGTCCACGTCGCGGGCCGGTCATAGGCGCGAACGCTCTCCGCGCCGATGGCCACCAACAACGCGTCGTACGACAGCCGCGCGCCGCCGCGCGTCTCGATCTCCCGCGCCTGCGTGTGCACGTGCATCAGCGCGTCGTGCACCACGCGAACGCCCAGCTGCGGCGCGAGATCCGCCAGCCTGTGCGTCTTCGCGTGCCCGCGTCCGAACGGCGTCGCGGTCGACATCGGCCGGTAGACGAAGTGCTCCTCCGGGCTGATCAGCGTGACGTCGACGCGATCGCCCGCGAGGTCGCGCAGCGCCAGCGCGGCCTCCAGCCCCGCGACGCCGCCTCCTGCGATCAAGACGTTCATGGGCTCGATCCTACGCCGGGCCCCGTCCGTAGAAGGCCGCAGACCGTCCGCGTAGGAGCCCCGTCTCCTGCCCCGGACCGACTCGCTGTCCGGGCACCGGTCCGTTTCCGGTCCACCCTTGACGGCGCCCGCTCCGACATGCATATTGGTCACAAGCGCAAAGCGCATCCCGGCGACACGCTGCCACGTCGTCGCCGAAGGTCGACGGGGTGCTCAGCCCGTCCGACTCCCACCGCGTGCGGTGGCGGCGTCGTGGATGACCGGCGGCGCCGCCACCCTCGCGGCGCGGCGCTCAGGCCGCGGCGACGCCAGGCACGGCGCCGCGGGCAAGATCCACAACATGCTCGGCGATCGCCAGCGAGGACGTCGCCGCCGGCGACGGCGCGTTGCGCACCGCGACCACGCGCCCGAGCGTGTTGATGCGGAAGTCGTCGACCAGCGAGCCGTCGCGGTCGATCGCCTGGGCCCGCACGCCCGCGGGCGCGCGCTCGACGTCGCCGCGCCCCAGGGCCGGGACGAACGTCTGCGCCTCGGCGACGAACGCGCGCCCGTTGACCGACCCGCGCATCTCCCTCAGCCCCATCCTCCAGTGCCTCATCGCGAGCCTCCGGAACCCCGGCCAGCGCAGCGTCGCCGCCAGGTCGCGCGGCACGACGCGCCCCAAGGTGTAGCCCTCGCGCGCGAACGCCAGCACCGCGTTGGGCCCGATGTCCACGCCACCGTCCACGCGCCGCGTGAAGTGCACGCCCAGGAACGGGAACGCCGGATCGGGCACCGGGTAGATCAGCCCACGGACCAGGTTGGTGTGGTCGGCCTTCAACCGCATGTACTCGCCCCGGAACGGGACGATCGCCGGCCCGGCCTCGTCGCCCGCCAGCTGCGCGACGCGGTCGGACTGCAGCCCCGCGCAGAGGAACAGCCGGTCGAAGGCGTACGTCTCGCCATCGCCGGTCGTGACGCGGACCTCGTTGTTGGTGTTCTCGATCGCGCGCACCTCGCGCCCGAGCAGGATCTCCCCGCCGCCAGAGCGGACGTCGTCGGCCAGCGCGGCCGCGACCGCCTTGAAGTCCACGATCGCCGTCCGCGGCGAGTGCACCGCGGCGACGCCGACGACATGAGGCTCGACCGCCTGCAGCGCGTCGAGCCCCTCCAGCCACGCCAGGTCCGGCACGCCGTTCTCCGTCGCGCGCCGCTCGATCTCCCGCAGCCGCCCGATCTCGCCCGCGTCGCGCGCCACGACGAGCTTCCCGCACTCCTCGTACGGCAGCCCACGCGCCTCGCACAGCTCCTTCAACAGCCCCATCCCGCGCCGGCACAGCCGCGCCTTCAGCGACCCCGGCGCGTAGTAGAGCCCCGCGTGCGCGACCCCGGAGTTGTGCCCCGTCTGGTGCTGGGCGATCGCCGGCTCCTTGTCGAGCACGGTCACGCGCGCGCCCGGATCGGCCTCGGCCAGCCGCCGCGCGACCGCCAGCCCGACGATCCCGGCGCCGACGACGCCAATCCGCTCCGTGCCGCTCATCGCCCCTCAGGATCGCAGGCGCGGCGCCCGCGCGCCCTGCCCGTGCGATCAGGTCAGCAGCGCCGCGCCGACCCAGTCGGTCGCGCCGCGGGTCCCGCGCGGGGCGTAGAAGTAGCCGCCGCCGACGGGCGTCACGTAGTCGGTCATCGGCTCGCCCGCCAGCCGCCGCTGGATGACCTCGAACTGCTGCTGGATCGACCTGTTGTAGGCCAGGAACAGCAGCCCCTGGTCGAGCTGGCCGGCCGCGTCGATCCCGCGGTGGTAGTTGAAGGACTTGCGCAGGATCCGCTGGGCCTCGGTCTGCGGCGTGCGCGGGTTCGCCAGGCGGATGTGCGCGTCGAGCGGGATCCGCGCGCCCCTGGGATCGAGATCGTAGCGGGGATCTTGTCGTTCTTGGTCGCCGCCGATCGGCGCGCCGCTGTCCCGCGTGCGGCCGATCATGTTCTCCTGCTCCAGCAGCCCGACGCGGTCCCAGAACTCGGTGTGCATCCGGATCGTCCGGGCGACCTGGAACGTGCCACCGGACGCATCCCATAGGAGCTGCTCGCGATCGCCGCCCGCCGGGTTGGCGGTCCCGTCGCGGAAGCCGAACAGGTTGCGGCGCGCGCTCTGCGGGGTCGGGCCGCGGTCGGCGGCGGTGAAGCCGTCGATCGTCCAGCGGACCACGAACCGCCCGCGCAGCGGCCGCAGCAGCTCCCGGACCGCGTGGACGACCGTGTCGCGCTGCTGGGCCTCGATCGTCAGCAGGACGTCGCCGTGCGCGCGGTCGGGATCGATCGCGTCGTCGGCGAAGCGCGGCATCCGCGTCAGGCCGTCCGGCTGCCTGGACGCCAGCCCGTAGCGGTCGTCGAACAGCGACGCGCCGAACGCGATCGTCGTCGTCAGGCGGTCAGGCGCGATCGTCGTGCCAAGCATCCCGGAGTCCGGCGGCGGCTCGGAGGGCTCGCGGACGGCGAAGCTGTAGCCCTTGGCGAGATGCCGGGCCTGGCTGCTGAGCGTCGCCAGGCCGGTGAGCAGAGCTTCGCGATCGTTCGCGATCGCGTCGAGGGCGACCAGCGTCGCCTGCGCGCCCGGGGCGGTGAGGATCCCGGCCTGGTGCGCGCCGTCGAAGGCGACCGGCGCGTCGAGCGGGTTGTTGGTGGTGTCGGTCGGTGCGTCGTCGGCGGTCGCCTCGGTCGCCGCGCCCGCGCCCGCCAGCGACGCGGCGCCGAGGGCGGCGGAGCGGCGCAGGAACGTGCGGCGGTCGAGGCTCATCGCGCGGGGATCCTCGCCGGCCTCGGCGGGACCGCCGTCTCCAGCTCGTCGGGGACGCCGCTCAGCCCCTGCAGCGCCGCGCCGAGCTCGCCGAGCAGGTGCTCGCGCTCCGTGCGCGACAGCGTGGCGACGCGCGGGTAGGCGCCGCCGTGGGCGCGGCGGATCTTCGCGACGGTCGCCGCGAGACGGTCCAGGGAGGCACGCGACACGGCGAGCGCGTCGCCGCGCCCGGCGAGCACCGGCGCCAGCGTCCGCAGAACCACGCGCGTGGCCGCGATCCCGTCGGCGGTCGCGCGGACGCCGGAGTCGCTCGGGACGGTCGAGCCGAAGTCGTCGCGCTGGACGTCCTCCAGGATCTCGTGGGCGCGCGTGGCGTAGTCGAGCGGCGTGATCGCCGAGCCGGCGAGGACCGCGCGCAGGCGCGCGACGTCGGTGCGCAGGCGGCGGGCCGCCGGGAGGAGGTGGCGCGGCGCGGCGCCGGGCCACAGCCCGTGCTCGATGCGCGCCAGGCCGCCGGCGTCGCCGCCGATCGCGTCGCCCAGCGCGCCGAGCGCGCCGTAGGCGGCGCCCACCCGGCGCCACGACGAGTCGGCGCGCGCCCAGGCCGCGCGGGACGTGCCGGTGTCGCCGGTCGCCAGCGCGCGCTCCAGCGCCGCGGCGCGGGCTGCGAGCGTCCGGGCGCTGGCGCGCGCGTAGGCGCGGTACTCGGCGATAGGGTGCGTGAAGGCACTGGGCCTCAGCGGCGCGATCGCGACGCCGGCCGCGCCGGAGGCCAGCGACGCGACGTCCTGCGCGTCCGCGCCGGTCCCGTAGACGTGCGCCTGCGCACCGGCGCTCGAGGTCGCCGCCGGTGCCGCGCCCGCGCCGGCGATGTTCGGGACGGCCGGCCCGTCGCCGCCGCGGTGGTGGAGCGCCAGCTGGATCGCAAGCGTCAACGCGACCGCGAGGGTCACGAACGCGGCCGCTCGCAGGCCGTTCGATGCACGCCACGAGGCCAAGTCGCCACCGATCATAGAAGTGCAGGTGGGCTTCGTATAGGTTCGCGCCCGTGACCGGTCGCCTTCGCCTCTCGCCGCGCGTGTTGACCGCGGCGGCCCTGTCGACGCTCGCCGCCGCGTTGGTGGGCTGGCTGACGCTCGCGCACGGGTCCTCGCCCGCGGTGGACTCGACGACGCAGATCAAGCACGTGGTCGTGATCTTCGACGAGAACGAGTCGTTCGACCACTACTTCGGGACCTACCCGAACGCGGAGAACAGGGCAGGCGAGCATCCGTTCACCGCCAGGGGCGGGACGCCGTCGGTCGACGGCCTCACCCCGGCGCTGCTCACCGCCAACCCGAACAGGTACGACCCGGCGCGGCTCCCGCCCTCCAGGGCCCTGACGTGCGACGCGAACCACGCCTACTCGCCCGAGCAGGCCGCGTTCAACAACGGCGCGATGGACAAGTTCGTGGAGAACACCGGCGGCGCGTGCAGCGTCCCGGGCGGCAACCTGGTGATGGACTACTTCGACGGCAACACCGTCACCGGGCTGTGGAACCTCGCCCAGAACTTCTCGATGAGCGACAACTACTTCGGGTCGAGCTTCGGGCCGTCGACGCCGGGCGCGCTGAACCTGATCGCCGGCAGCACCCACGGCGCCAGCCCGGCCATCGGCAACTCGATCGTCGACGGCACGATGATCGCCGACCCCGACCCGGCGCTCGACGACTGCGCCAACGGGTCGGCGACGATGAGCGGCAGGAACGTCGGCGACCTGCTCAACGACAGGGGCGTGACGTGGGGCTGGTTCCAGGGCGGCTTCCGGCCGACCTCGCGCAGCAGCGCCGGCGTCGCCTCGTGCGGCTCAGCGCACAGGAACATCGGCGGCGCGAGCGTCGCGGACTACTCGGCCCATCACGAGCCGTTCATGTACTACGCCTCGACCGCCAACCAGCACCACCTGCCGCCGACGTCGGTCGCGAACATCGGCCACAGCGACCAGGCCAACCACCAGTACGACCTGGCCGACTTCGACAACGCGGTCAGGGCGGACAACCTGCCTCAGGTCTCGTTCCTGAAGGCCGCGGCGTTCGAGGACGGGCACCCGGGCTACAGCGACCCGCTGGACGAGCAGAACTGGATCGCGCGCGTCGTCAACGAGGTCGAGCAGTCGCCGGACTGGGCGTCGACCGCGATCGTCATCACCTACGACGACTCCGACGGCTGGTACGACCACGTCAACGCCGTCTCCAAGGGCTCCAACCTCTCCGACGGCAGCGACCAGGCGATCTGCAGGGGCGCGGCCGGCGCAGGCGACCCGGACTACGCGGGCCGCTGCGGTCCCGGTCCGCGGCTGCCGTTGTTGGTGGTGTCGCCGTGGGCGAAGACCAACGACGTCGAGTCCGCGCAGCTCGAGCAGGCGTCGGTCACCCGGTTCATCGAGGACAACTGGAACCTCGGGCGTCTCAGCAGCCTGAACAACCCGTCCTTCGACGCGCGCGCGGCGCCGGCCGGGCTCAACGCGCTGTTCGACTTCGCGGGCGGGACCCGCGCGCCGAAGGTCTACCTCGACCCGGCGACCGGCCAGGTCGTGAGCACGCCGCCGTCGGCGGTGACGTCGCCCAACGGCGCCGACGTCCCGGCGACGACAACGACCACGACGACCACGACGACCGGGACGACGCCGCCGCCCGGGACGACGACGACCACCGCGACGACGCCGGCGCCGCCGGCCACGACCCCGGCGAGGCCCGGCACGCCGTCGAGGTCGTCCGCGAGGCTCGGCGTCAGGCCGGCGTCCTACAGGGCCAGGCGCTCCGGCAAGAAGCTGACGCTCACCTTCACCTACAAGGGCGTGACCGCGTCCAAGGGCAGGCTCACGGTCTCGGCCAAGGCCATGCTCAACAGGAGGACTGTCGCCACCGCGGCGACCAAGACCATCAGGTCGGGCAGGGCCGCGCTGATCCTCAGGGCCAGGAAGGCCATCAAGAAGGGCAGGTACACCTTCACCTTGAGGTTCAGGCAGGGCAGGCTGACGGCAACGATCACCACCAAGGCCATCACCATCAGGTAGCGGGGCGCGTCGCCTCCAGCGCGGCGGCGAGCTCCGCCTCGAGGAACGGGTTGCTCGCGTACCCGAGGTCGCGCAGCGTGACCAGCGACGCGTGCAGCCGCGGGTCGCCGGTCCGGCCGGCGGCGGTCACGAAGGCGTCGTGCGTCCTGCGCGCGTCGTCCTCGTCCTCGGCGTAGAGGCAGTCCTCCAGGTACCCGACGTCGCCCAGCAGCGCGAGCGCGACGCGCGCCTCGTCGCGGACGCCCACGTGCTCGTGGTCGACGTTGGCCGCGAACAGCGCGCGGGCCTCGGGCGTGTCGAGCGGGCCGTCGCCGTGGTTGAGCCCCAGGCCGAAGATCGCCCAGTCGACCACGTCGTCGTCCTCGTCCCGGGCCAGCGCCAGCAGCGTGGCGTCGATCGCCGGGGCGTCCTCGAACTCGACCGCGAAGCCCGGCAGCGTGACGGCGACCATGTGCCGCACCTCGGCCGACGGGTGCCCGGCCAGCGCCAGGACCGGCCCCAGCAGCGCCGCGTCGACCAGCCTCCAGGAGGCGCGCAACAGCGCGACCGCCGCCGGCTCACCGGCCGCGGCCATCCGCTCGGCGACCAGCCCGATCAGCACGGCGCGCTGCGCGTCGTCGAACGTCGGCCCGTCCTCGACGAGGTACCCGGTCCCGTCGTCGCGCTCGACGAACCTGCCCTTCGGGGTCGACTCGATCAGCTCGCCGCCCAGCGCGACGCCGCCCTCCTCCCGGCTGCGCAGCATCCGCACGGCGAGCGGGAACGCGACCTGCGGGTCGCCCTGCGTCAGCTCGGAGGCGATCTCGCACCGCCGTTCCGGGTCGTCGGTGGCGATGCCCTCGGCCAGCAGCGCCTCGATCCGATCGTCGTCCATGATCATCCGATTGCTACAGGATCTCCCGCGGTCGCGTCGCGCGGACCTGCGGGAAACCACGGACCGACTCGGCCGCGCGCCACGGATGGCACGGCGCCCGCGCGCTGGCACCGTGGAGGCCATGCCCAGCGAAGGCCGCACCCTCCCGGATCCGCTCCGCGTCGTGATCGCCGGCGGTGGGGTCGCCGCGCTGGAGGCGCTCGCCGCCCTGGGCGCGGTGGTCCCGTGCCGGGTCACGCCGGTTCTGATCACCAAGACCATCAACTTCCGCTACCGCCCGCTGCTGCTCGGCGAGCCGTTCGGCCACGGCGCGCCGCGCGCCTACCCGCTGGACGGGATCGCCGCCGACCACGGCGCGGAGCTGATCGCCGACGACGTCGTCGAGGTCATGCCCGACATGCACGCGGTCCGGACCGCGGGCGACGCGCTCGTGCCCTACGACGTCCTGATCGTCGCGACCGGCGCGCGCGCCTACCCGGCCTTCCAGGACGGCATCGCGTTCGATCGCGAGACCAGCCCGGAGGACTTCGACGAGGCGCTCGCCGACCTCGGCGCCGGGCTCGCGCCGCACGTCGCGATCGTCGTCCCCGACGGCGTGACCTGGACGCTGCCCGCCTACCAGCTGGCCCTGCAGATCGCGGCCTGGGGCCGCTCCCACCACGCGAGCGCCAGCGTCGTCACGCTGCTCACGCCCGAGCGCAAGCCGCTGGAGGCCTTCGGCGAGACCGTCTCGCTCGAGGTCGCCGACCTCCTGGAGGCCGAGCGCATCGTCGTCCGGACCGGCGTGCACCCGGACGTCGTGACCGCCACCGCGCTGCGCGCCGGCGGGCGCTGGCTCGGCGCCGACCGGATCGTCGCGCTGCCGCTCCTGCAGGGCCCGCGCCTGCTCGGCCTCCCGCACGACGCGCACGGCTTCCTCGACACCACCAACATCCCGGACGTGCACGTCGCGGGCGACGCCGGCTGTGCCACCGCGATCAAGCAGGGCGGCCTGGCCGCCCAGCAGGCCGACGCCGTCGTCGCGCGGATCGCCCGGCGCTGCGGCGCACCCGCGCCCGCGCACGACCCCGAGCCGATGGTCCTGCGCGGGATCCTCGACACGCGCTCCGGCCCGCGCTTCCTGCGCGCCGCGCTCGACGATCCCGACGCGACCTCGACGTTCTCGCCGGAGCCACTGTGGTGGCCGCCGACCGCGGTCGCGACCCGTCGCCTCGCGCCCTACCTGGCGGGCCTGGAGGTCACCGCCCGCGTGTGACCCGGGGCTCGACCCGGGGCCTCACGGGTGCGATGGTGCGCTCTGCACGGGAGGCTGTCCGAGCAACCAACAACCCCAAGGAGCGCATCACCGATGAGCACCCCTGCCAACATCCCGTTGAAGCTCGAGGCCGTCATGCTCGGCGTCAGCGACGTCGACCGCACGAAGGCGTTCTACGAAGGCCTCGGCTGGCGCCTCGACGCCGACTTCGACCTCGACGACCACACCCGCATCGTCCAGTTCACGCCGCCGCAGTCGCCGGCGTCGATCCACTTCGGCACCAACGTCCAGACGCGCATGACCCCCGGCTCGCAGGAGTCGCTGGTGCTCGTCGTCGACGACATCGAGGCCGCCGTCGCCGAGCTGCGCGAGCGCGGCGCGGACGTCACCGACGTCTGGCACGGCCGCGGCTTCGGCGCCGAGGGCCACGAGCCCGGCCGCGATCCCGACGGCAGCTCCTACGGCTCCTTCGCCGCCTTCGAGGACCCGGACGGCAACCGCTACATGTTGCAGGAGATCAAGCAGCGCATCCCCGGGCGCGAGTGGTAACAGCGCCATGACCTCCTCCTCCACTCCCCGCACCTGGTTCGTCACCGGCAGCTCGCGCGGCCTCGGCCGCGCGATCGCCCAGGCGGCCATCGACCGTGGCGACAACGTCGTCGCCACGGCCCGCAACCCGCAGGATCTCGCCGGCCTCGTCGCGCAGGCGCCGGACCGCGTCCGCGCCATCGCGCTGGACGTCACCGACCCGGAGGCCGCGAACCTCAGCCTAAAGGCGGCCGTCGCCGCGTTCGGCCGGATCGACGTCGTCGTCAACAACGCCGGCTACGCCAACTCCGCCCCGATCGAGGAGATGGACCCGGACGACTTCCGCGCGCAGGTCGACGCCAACTTCTACGGCGTCGTCAACGTGACGCGCGCGGCGCTGCCGGTCCTGCGCGAGCAGCGCTCCGGCACGTTCGTGCAGGTCTCGTCGGTCGGCGGCCGCGTCGGCGGGACGCCCGGCATGGGCGCCTACCAGGCGGCGAAGTTCGCGGTCGAGGGCTTCTCCGAGGTCCTCGCCGCCGAGGTCGCGCCGTTCGGCGTCGACGTCGTGATCGTCGAGCCGGGCGCGTTCCGGACCGACTGGCAGGGCGCCTCGATGGAGCGCGCGCCGGTCGGCGCCGACTACGAGGCCAGCGTCGGCGCCGTGCACGCGATGCGCGACGCGACCGACGGCACCCAGCCCGGCGACCCCGAGCGCGCGGCGGAGATCATCGCCGAGGTGGTCGGCGACCCCGACCCGCCGCGGCGCCTGCTGCTCGGCGCCGCCGCCGTCGACCAGGCCCGCGCGGCCGGCGAGGCGCGCGCCGCCGAGCTCGAGCGCTGGGCGGGCACGAGCGCGTCGGCCGACTACGCGACGGTGGCGTGATCATGACCAACACCACGTGGTTGATCACGGGCGCGTCGTACGGCCTCGGCCGCGCGATCGCCGAGGAAGTGCTGGAACATGGTGACAACGCGGTCCTCGCGGCGCGCACGGTCCCGGCGCTCGAGGAGCTTGCCGCCCGCTACCCGGACACCGCGCTGCCCGTCGCGCTGGACGTGACCGACGGCCCGCAGCGGCGCGCCGCGGTCGCGGCGGCGCTGGGGCGCTTCGGCGCGATCGACGTCCTCGTCAACAACGCGGCGGTGGACTTCATCGGCGCGATCGAGGAGCAGGACGAGGCCGACTACCGGATGACCTTCGAGGTCAACCTGTTCGGCGCGATCGAGTTGATGCGGTTGGTCCTGCCCGGCATGCGCGCCCGGCGCAGCGGGACGATCGTCAACGTGTCGTCGATGGACGGCATCGCGAGCCTGCCGGCCAACGGCTACTACTCGGCCAGCAAGTTCGCCCTCGAGGGGCTGACCGAGGCGCTGTGGCAGGAGGTCGAGCCGATCGGCCTGCGGGCGTTGCTGGTCGAGGCCGGGTCGCTGCGCACCGGGATCGAGCAGCGCACCCGGGCGTCGGGCACGCCGATCGCCGACTACGCGGAGACCGCGGGCGCGTTCCGGGAGGCGGTCGGCAACGTCGCGCCCGAGAACTTCCCGGGCGACCCGGCGCGGGTGGCGGCGGCGATCCGGGAGGTCGTCGGCAGCGACGAGCGCCGCCACTGGGTGATCCTCGGCAGCGACGCGCACCGGCGCATCGGCGTCAAGCTCGGCCTGCTGCGCGCCGAGTACGACGCCGGCCGTGAGCTGGCGCTCTCGACCGACTACCCGGAGCAGGCGGCCGCGCCGGTGCTCTGAGCCGGAGGTGACGCACGGGCGGGTCTCGCGGGCGCAGTAGGGTGAGAGCCCCACGTTCGGCCGGGATCCGACCCCGTGCGACATCTTGTTCGAAGGGCCATGCAGCGGTGACACGCCACTCGTCAGAGACGCTCGACCTCGACGAATACGCAGCAGCGATCCTCACGACCCTCGGGATCCAGGTGCGTGAGCTGCGCAACGAGCACGGCTGGACGCAGCGGGAGCTCGCCGAGCGGGCGGGCGTGCACGTCAACGTCATCGGCTCGATCGAGCGTGGGCGCAGCGCGATGCGGATCAGCACGCTGGTGGAGATCTGCCGGGCGCTGCAGACGACGTGCGACGGGCTGATCGGCGAGACCGAGCGGCGTGTGAAGGCCCAGGGGCTGCCGCGCGTCAGGCCCGACGCCTAGGGCTGCGGGCCCTCGGCGGCTGCGGCGCGCATCGCCGCCAGCGCGTCGCGCAGGATGCGCGAGACGTGCATCTGCGACAGCCCGACGCGCTGGCCGATCTCGGCCTGCGTGAGGTCCTCGGCGAACCGCAGCCGGACGATCTCGCGGTCGCGCGGCGGCAGCCGGCGCGTCAGGTCGCCGAGGAAGCGCCGGTCCTCGGCGCGCGCGTAGCCGTCGTCGGTGACCGCCAGGCGGCGCTCCGCCGCGCGGTCACGGTCCTGGCCGTCGTCGTCGATCCCGACCGGCGTCAGCGACGTGTAGGAGCGGCCGTCGAGCGCCATGCGCGCCTCCAGGACGTCCTCCTCGGTCAGGCCGATCGCCGCGGCGATCTCGCCGACCGACGGCGGCGTGCCGTGCTGGGCGGTGAGCCGATCGGCGGTGCGGCTGACGGCCAGCGCCTGCTCCTGGAGGTCGCGCGGCGGGCGGACCGTCCAGCTGTGGTCGCGGAAGTGGCGGCGGACCTCGCCGAGCATCGTCGGCAGCGCGTAGCTGGAGAACGCGGCGCCGTTCGACGGATCGAAGCGGTCGATCGCCTTCAACAGCCCGACGGACGCGACCTGCAGGAGGTCGTCGAACGACTCCTGGCGGCGGCCGAAGCGCCCGACCGCGTGGCGGGCCAGCGGGAGATACCGCTCGACGAGCGCCTCGCGCAGCACGGGGTCGCGCGTCTCGGCGTACCGGCGCAGCAGCGCCTCGTCGCCGAGGGCGGCCGGGGCGATCGTCGTGCTGGTCACCCAAGCACCATCACCGGATCTGTCCGCCGGGAAACACGGCCTGCTGCCGCCGGTCAGGGCGCCGCGCCGCCCGCCTCGCCGGATCGCGCATGCGACCGCGGGCGAGGCGGGGAGGTCGCGCCGCTCTAGCCGTCCTTGCGGACGGAGCGCACGATGCGCCAGGCCGACGGCAGCACCGCCGCGCCGACCGCGGCCTTGATCAGGCCGCCGAGGATGAAGATCGTGAAGCCGTTGTGCACGACCCAGCCCCAGTCCTGGTCGGTCGCGAGCTTCAGGCCGACGAGGCCGAAGGCGAACACGATCAGCTGCTCGGCGGTGAACGCCGCGAACGCCGTGACGACCTTGCGGTCGCCGCCGCGCTCGGCCATCGCGCCGATCGCCCAGGCGGCGATCACGAAGCCGACGAGGTAGCCGCCGGTCGGGCCCCAGACCGTCGACCAGCCGGACGCGCCGTCGGCGTAGACCGGCAGCGCGAGGCCGGCCAGGACGTACAGCAGCAGCGCGGCACCGCCGCGGCGGGCGCCGAGCGTCGCGCCGACGAGGCCGACGGCCAGCGTCTGACCGGTGACCGGGACCGGCGACCCCGGCACGTGGACGGCGACCTGCGCGAGCAGCGCGGTCAGCGCGGCGCCCGCGAGCACCAGCGCGGCGTCCCGGGCCTTGGCCCCCGGGATCGCGTCGGTGAGCACGGCACGACGGCCCGCGCTCGGGTGAGCAACTGCGTAGTTCATGTTCCTGCTCCCTGTCTTCAACGGATACGGCGGCGCGGGACGCTATCGGCAGCGCCCCGCGGCGCGTCGTCCGGCCCCGCCGTTCTACGGGGACTCGACCGCCACCCGGATCCCGAAGGCGATCAGGATCGCGCCGCCGAGGCGCAGGAGCGTGGTCCTCACGCGCGGGTGGCGGGTCGCGCGGCGCGCGCGGGAGAAGATGATGGTGTAGGCGACGAGCGAGGCGAGGCCCGCGGTCGCGAAGACGAGGCCGAAGGCCGCGAGGTCCAGCGGGCTCGCGTCGTGGCCGAGGAACTGCGGGATCACGCTCGTGAAGACCAGCAGCGTCTTGGGGTTGGAGAGGTCGCAGAGCAACCCCTCGCGGAACGCACGGCGGGCGGGGACGGGGACGACCGCGGCGCGAGACTCGCCCGCCGCCGGCTCCTCGCCGAACGCGCCGCGCGCGAGCAGCAGCCGGACGCCGATGAACACCAGGTACGCCGCGCCGATCAGGCGGATCGCGGTGAACGCGGGCGCCGAGGCGACCAGCACCGCGGTCAGCCCCACGACGCTCGCGGCCATCCACACCAGGTCGGCGCTGAACACGCCCGCGCTGGTGACCAGCGCGCTGCGCGGGCCGCGCGTCAGCGCGTTCTTCATCACCAGCGTCGTCGCGGGCCCGGGCAGGGCGACGAGGACGAGCGCGGCGAGCAGGAACGACCAGAGCGAGGCCACGGCGGGACACGCTACCGGCGCGACGTGCCAGGGTGGAGCCATGACGACCTTCGACACGGAACAGACCGACCTGCTGCTGTCGACCACGCGCGCGGTCCGCAAGCGGCTCGACCTCGACCGCCCGGTCGAGCCCGAGGTGCTGCTGGAGTGCCTCGAGCTCGCCCACCAGGCGCCGATCGGCGGCAACGTCGAGGTCCGCAAGTGGGTCGTCGTCACCGAGCCGGGCCTCAAGAAGGCGCTCGCCGACATGTACCGCGAGCACGCGCTGCCCTACCTCGAGGCCAAGCAGGCGGCGGGCACCGACGATGTTGTCCAAGAACGCGTCGGCGACAGCGCGCTGTTCCTGGCCCACAACCTGGAGCGCGTCCCGGTCCTCGTGATCGCGTGCCTGACGTCGCCGATCGACCTGTCGCTCAACGCCAGCGCGGCCCCGACCTACGGCTCGGTCATGCCGGGCGTCTGGAGCTTCCAGCTCGCGCTGCGCTCGCGCGGCCTGGGCTCGGCGTGGACGACGCTGCACCTCGGCTCCGAGAACGCGGCCGCCGAGCTGCTCGGGATCCCGGCCGGCGTCACGCAGGCCGCGCTGCTGCCGGTCGCCTACACGAAGGGCACCGACTTCAGGCCCGCGCGGCGCGAGGCGATCCGCGATCAGGTCTCCTGGAACCGCTGGGGCGAGACGACGCCGCCCGCCTGACCAGGCCCGCGCCCCACCGCGTGGCATCCGTAGGGCACCCTAATGTAGGTTGCCCTAATGGCTTCACGTTCGACCCGCCGCCAGCTGCTGATCTCCGCTGCCGGCGCCGCCGCCCTGACCGCCGTCGGGTGCGGCTCCAGCAACGACGACAAGAACTCCGGGACGACCGCGGGCGCCGCCGGCGCCGCGGGCGGGCAGTACCCGCTGAAGGTCACCGACGCGTTCGGCACGGTCGCGATCGACAGCGCGCCCAAGCGCATCGTGACCTACGGCTACACCGACGCCGACCCGATGCTCGCACTCGGCGCGGTCCCGGTCGGGCTGCTGCAGTGGATCCCGCAGTGGAAGCGCGGCGTCGGCGTCTGGGCCGAGCCCGCGCTGAAGGGCGCGACGCCGGAGCTCTACGCGGGCAGCGAGATCGACTTCGAGGGCGTCGCGAAGTCGCGCCCGGACCTGATCCTGGCCGTGACCTACTCCTTCAGGAAGAGCGACTACGAGAAGCTCTCGAAGATCGCGCCGGTCGTCACCACGCCCGCCGGCTACCCGGACTGGGGCACGCCGTGGCAGGTCGCGACCAAGCAGCTCGGCGCAGCGCTCGGCAGGCCCGAGCAGGCCAAGCAGCTCGTCGCCGACGCCGAGGCCGAGTTCACCAGGGCCAAGAGCGACCACCCGCACTTCGCGGGCAAGGACGTGTTGATCGTCGCGCCGGACACCAACGGCAAGATGGCGGTGTTCGCGCCGACCGACACCCGCGGGCGCTTCGCGACCTCGCTCGGCTTCTCGCAGCCCGCCGCGATCGAGAAGCTCACCGGCAGGAGCTTCTACGCCGACATCTCCGAGGAGCGCTACGACCTGCTCGACGTCGACGCGCTGCTCGTCATGACCGACGACGCCAAGGCCGGCGCGGCGCTGGAGAGGTCGCCGCAGTTCCAGGCGTTGAAGGTCGTCAAGGAGGGGCGCGCGATCGTCACCAACGACCTCGAGCTCAACATGGCGATCTCGTCCTCGACGGTGCTGAGCATCCCGTACGCCTTGGACAGGGTCGTCCCGCAGCTGGACGCCGCGCTGACCAAGGTGTAGGTCTTCAGCGCCCCGCGGCGCGGCCGCCGTCCACGTGGAGGATCACGCCGGTCACGAACGACGCGGACTCCAGGTACATGATCGCCTGGGTGACGTCGGCGACCTCGCCGATCCGGCCGAGCGGGTGCATGGCGGCGATCGCGTCCTGGTCGCCGCCGGCGCTCAGCGGCGTCCGGATCACGCCGGGCGCGACCGCGTTGACGCGGATCCGCTGGGGCGCCAGCTCGGTCGCCAGCGAGCGCGTCGCCGCGGCGATCCCGCCCTTGGTCAGCGCCGCGAGGACCGCGGGATCCTTGACGTCGGGCTGCTCGACCAAGGCGGTGGTGATGCTCACGACGTGGCCGCCGTCGCCGTGGGCGAGCATCGCCGAGACCGCGTGGCGGGTCATCTCGAAGAAGCCGCCGACGTTGATGGTGGACATGCGGTCGTAGTCCTCGCGCGTGCACTCCAGGAACGGCTTGCCGATGAAGATCCCGGCGTTGTTGACCAGCGTGTCGACGCGGCCGAAGCGCTCCAGCGCGGTGGCGACGGCGCGCTGCGCGGTCGCCGGGTCGGCGACGTCGCCGGAGACCGCGGCAAGGCCATCATCTTGGGACGGCGGCATGGCGCGGGCGACGCCGACGACGGCGTGGCCGGCCGCGCGGTAGGCGGCGGCGATCCCGGCGCCGATGCCCGACGACGCCCCGGTGACGATCGCGACGTGCATGCGACGCAGGATCGCAGGCGTCAGCGGCCCGCGTTGGCGGAGACGTAGCGGGCGACCGCCCGGATCTCCGCGTCCGACAGCTGGCCGGCGAACGGCGGCATCGCGCCGCCGCCGTGCGTGACCTGGCGGACGGCCTTGGCGAACGTGGGCCTGACGTGGTCGAGGTCGGGCCCGACCTGGCCCTTGGCGCCCGCGGCGGCGAGCGTGTGGCAGTTCGAGCAGCCGACGGTCGTGAAGATCTGGTGGCCGTCGACGGCGGCGGTGGTCTTCGTCGTCAGGGGCGCTTGGGCGTGCGACCCGCCGCCGCAGCCCGCGGTGGCGAGGGCGGTGGTGGCGGCGAGCGCCGTGAGCAAGGTGGTGGTCTTGGTCATCTAGATCGAGGTGGTGGGGTCGGGGGTGGCTGCGGGCGCGGCCGGGCGGGTCGAGCCGCCGCAGCCGGGGGAGATGCGGGCGCCGATCGCCTTGCCGGCGCGGCTGTTGGCCGCGAGCGCCCGGATCAGCGCGACGGCGCGGGCGCGGTCGCCGGCGCGCGCGGCGTCCTGCAGGCGGCCGGCGAGGTCGGCCTGGCGGATCAGGTGCTGGGCGTAGCGGCGGATGTCGTCGTTCACGCGCAGCGCGAGCAGGCGGCGGGCCGCGTCGAGCGTCGCGGCGACGACCTGCGGCCCGGAGCGGGCGACGGTGTCCGGGCTGTCGAGCGGGTCGAGGCCCGCGAGCCGGTCGTGGGCACGCAGGCAGACGGCGTCGGCCCTGGCGCGCAGCTCGTCGCCGGCGGCGCTGCGGTCGTCGGTGAACGCGCCGACGGCCAGCAGGCCGCCGAGCAGCAGGGGCAGCGCCAGCGCGGCCAGTGCGGCGCGCGCGATGCGGGATCGGTGGAGCATCGAGGCTCCCTTCCTGAAGGTGATGGTGTCGGTCGGTCACCCGCGCGGGCGCGGGCGAGGCGTGACGCGTGCGGCGGCGCTCAGGCGGCGTGCGGCGGCGCCCGGCCCGCGAGGCGGCGGGCCAGCAGCAGGCCGCCGTGGCGGCGGCGCGAGGCGGCGCGGCGCCGGACCGGCGGGGCGCTGCGGACGATCCGGGGGCGCCGCGCCGGCACCGGACGGCGGCGGCGCGCCGCGTCCAGGCGCGCCTCGCCGACGTAGCGGCCGTCGAGCAGGAACGCGACGAGCGCCAGCACGGGCAGGACCGACAGCCAGGCCGCGTCGAGCTCCGGGAACGCCAGGTGCGACACGGCCCACGCGGCCGCGACGGCGGCGACGAGGAGCAGCGTGCGGGCGTGCCGGGCCATCGCGTCGCATCCTACGCCGCCGGACGGCGTAAGGTCCGCGGATGCTCGGGTCCAGGACGGTCGTTGTTGTCGCACTTGCTTGTGCGTCGTTGTCCGCGGCGGGGGTCGCCGCAGCCGCGGAGCCCGCGAGCGTCGACACGCGGATCGGCACGCAGGAGGGCGCGCCGGACTTCGGGACCGGCGGCGGCGCGGGCGCGACCTACCCGGGCGCGGTCGCGCCGTTCGGGATGGTCCAGCTCAGCCCCGACACGGCGCCGGGGATCGACAACCCGGCGGGCGGCTACTCCTACGTCGACCACCAGATCAAGGGCTTCAGCCTCACGCACCTCTCCGGCGCGGGCTGCGCGGGGCTCGGCGACGTGCCGCTGCTGCCGACGACGCACGCGATCGACGCGGCGCCGTCGCTGAAGGGCTCCTACGACCTCAACCCGCGCTACGTCGCCAAGTACACGCACAAGGGCGAGATCGCGCGGCCGGGCGACTACCGCGTGACGCTGAACCCGGGGCGGTCGGCGATCCGGACCGAGCTCACCGCCCGCACGCGCGCGGGCACGCTGCGCGCGACGTTCCCGGCAAGCGCGCGGCGGGCGTCGATCGTCGTCAACGCGGGCGGCAGCGCGATGGGCAACACGCTGTCGGACCTGCAGGTGGACGCGCAGCGGCGCGAGATCAGCGGGACCGTCGCCAGCGGGGGCTTCTGCTACGCCCGCGACCGCTACACCCTGCACTTCGCCGTCCGCTTCGACCGGCCGTTCGCGGCGTCCGGGACCTGGAAGGGCACGACGCTGCACCGCGGCGCGCGCTCGGTCCACGACGCGGTCGCCGACAGGCCCGGCCCGCTGTTGTTGCAGTACAAGCGGATCGGCGGCGGGCCGAAGGCGGTCAAGGGCAACCCGACCAAGGGCACGCAGGCGGGCGCGTACGCGACGTTCGCGCTCGGCCACGCGCGGGCCGTGACCGCGAAGGTGGCGATCTCGCTCGTGTCGGTCGACGGCGCGCGGCGCAACCTCGCGGCCGACGGCGGCGGCTCGTTCGCCGCGATGCGCGCGGCGGCGACGCGGGCGTGGGCCGAGCGCCTCGGGCGCCTGCGCGTCAGCGGCGGCACGGCGGCCGACCGGACGATGTTCGACACGTCGCTCTACCACGCACAGGTGATGCCGAACGTCGTCTCCGACGTGGACGGCAGGTACATGGGGGAGGACGGCAGGGCCCATCGCGCGGCCGGGTTCAGCAAGTACTCCAACATCTCCGGCTGGGACACGTACCGCTCGCAGCTGCCGCTGATGGCGATGGTCGCGCCGCGCGAGGCGTCGGACCTCGTGCGCTCGATGGTCGCCGACCAGCAGGACGGCGGCAGCCTGCCGAAGTGGGCGGCGCTCTCGGGGCAGACCAACGTGATGGTCGGCGACCCGGCCGACCTGCTGATCGCGGGCGCCTACGCGTTCGGGGCGCGCGGGTTCGACAGGGCCGCGGCGCTGCGGGCGATGGTCGCGGGGGCGACGCAACCCAAGGTCATTGCCAACGGCGGCTACGTCGAGCGCGCGGGGCTGGAGGACTACCTGCGACTCGGCTACGTCGGCCATGAGCAGAACACCGACAGCCCGGGGCAGACGGTCACGCCGTCGAGGGTCTGGGGGACGGCGGCGACGACGCTCGAGTACGCGCTGGCGGACTTCGGGATCGCGCGGCTCGCGGCGGCGGCCGGCGACGGCACGACCTGCGCGACGTTCGCCGGGCGCGCCGGGAACTGGCGCAACGTCTTCGACCCGGCGACCGGGCTGATGCAGCCGCGCGACGCGTCGACCGGCGCGTTCGTGCCGGTCGCTGCGACCGGCGGCGACGGGTTCGTCGAGGGCACCGCGGCGCAGTACACGTGGTTCGTGCCGCAGGACGTCGCGGGGCTGACCGCGGCGCTCGGCGGCGCCGACACGGCCCGCGCGCGGCTCGACGCGTTCTTCACCGAGCTGAACGCGGGCGCGGCCAGCGACCACGCGTTCCTGGGCAACGAGCCCACGCTGCTGACGCCGTTGTTGTACGACTGGCTCGGCCGCCCGGCGGCGGGCGCGGGCATCGTCCGCAAGGCGTTGTTGGGGCTCTACCACCCGGAGCCCGGCGGCTTCCCGGGCAACGACGACGGCGGGCAGATGTCGGCGTGGTACGTCCTCGGCGCGCTCGGGCTCTCGCCGGCCGTGCCCGGGACCGGCGTGCTCGCGCTGTCCGGTCCGCTGTTCCCGCACGCGACGCTGACGCTGGCGGGCGGCAGGACCGTGCAGCTCGACGCGCCGGCCGCCGCCCGCGGCAACCCCTACATCAACGCGGTGACCGTCGACGGCAAGCCCTACAACAACACCTGGCTGCCGTTCGACCGCCTCACGGCGAGCAGGCACACCAGGATCGCGTTCTCGCTGTCGGGCAGCGCGGCGCAGTCCTGGGGCACCGGCGCGGACGCCGTCCCGCCCTCCTACGGCGGCGCGGCGGCCTGCGCGGGCTGAAGCCTGGCGCGTTGTGGCGTCACCCTCCTGACGATGCGGCCTCGGAAATGCCGGCAAAGGAGGAGAGTGGGAGGTCTGGCGCAACCCCAGCGACCCGGTCACGTCAGCACCGGAAGGTTCCGCAACGCTGGAGGAGGCACCCGATGTCGATTGCCGTCCCGCCCGCGCGCGTCAGCGCGCATCCCGGCGACCCGCCCGCCGATCAACGGTTGCTGTCCCGGTTCGCGGCCACCCGCGCGGCGCCCGACCGCGAGCGGCTCGTGCACCGCTACCTGCCGCTGGCGCGCTACGCGGCCAACCACTACGCGCGCGACGCCGACGCCTTCGACGACCTGATGCAGGTCGCCAGCGTCGGGCTGCTCAAGGCGATCGACCGCTTCGATCCCGAGAACGGCGCGTCGTTCCCGAGCTACGCGCTCCCGACGATGTTCGGGGAGCTGCGCCGCCACTTCCGCGACCACAGCTGGGCGGTGCGCCCGCCGCGCACGCTGCTGGAGCACGCGCTCCAGGTCGAACGGGCGACGACGACGCTGACCGAGGTGCTCGGCCGCTCGCCCGCGGTCGACGAGGTCGCCGCGCACACCGGGCTGAGCTGCGAGCAGGTCCTGGACGCCCGCGAGGCGGCGGTCGCGCACACCGCGACGTCGCTGTCGGCGCCGGTCGGCGACGGCGACGGGGACGCCGTCGAGCTCGGCACGCGCCTCGGCTCCGACGACACCGGCTACGCGCACGTCGAGGACCGCGCGACGGTGACGTCGCTGACCCGCGTGCTCAGCCTCCGCGACCGCGAGATCGTCCGCCTGCGGCTGGAGGAGGACCTCACCCAGCGCGAGATCGGCGACCGCGTCGGCCTCTCGCAGATGCACGTCTCGCGGATCCTGCGCGACGCGCTGTCCGCCCTGCGGCTGGCGGCGGCCGCCTGAGCGCGCCTCAGACCGCCGGGGTCTGACGGGTCTCGACCGCCTTGATGGTGGTGTCGAACGCCTTGCTCAGCTGGCCCCTGCCGACGGTGCCGAGGACCGCGCCGAGCACCTTGCCCTTGAGGTTCTTGCCGTCGCGCACGACGACGACGTCGATGTTCGTCGTCCCGTCGGGGTTCTCGGTCAACGTGTAGGTGTGGCCCGACGCGCCGCCCCAGGTGTTGGAGTCGGTGGTCGTCAGGACGATCCTCCGGGGGTCGGACCAGTCGTAGGTCAGGCGCTCCCAGATCCCGCCGTTGCCCTCGGTGACGTCGGCGGTCGCCGGTCCCTGGCTGTGCACCTTCATGTCCTTGTCGGACGAGTTCGGGAACACCTCCTTGCGGCCGGGCCCGAAGTCGGTGAGCGCGGCGACGAACTGCGCGGGGGTCGCCGTGGTGGTCTTGGTGAAGTGGATGGTCGACATGGGAGCAAGTCTCTCGCCGCGTGCAAGCCGTCGCACCCGTGCGGCACCCTGGTCGCCGACGGCACACGGGCCCGGGCGCGCTCAATGCATCGGGATCCGCAGGCGCGCGGCGATCCACGGGACCGGCGTGCCCTGGCCGACGACCGACGCCAGCACGACCACGAACACGAGGCTGTAGATCCGCGGCCCGGCGCCGGCGTGGTGCAGCAGCGCCATCGCGGCCAACAGGATCGGGACCGCGCCCTTGAGCCCGCTCCAGGCGATGAACGCCTTCTCGGTCCGCGCCATGTCCGCGCGGCCGAGCGTCGCGGCGACGACGAGCGGGCGCACGACGAACGCGAGCACAGCGAAGATCGCAAGGCCCTGCCACCAGTCGCGGAAGCTCAACGCGTCCAGGTGGATCGTCAGGCCGAGCGCGACGAAGACCACCACCTCGGCGGCGCCGGCCAGGTGCGTCTGCACGCGCGGCACCGCCAGCCCCTGGTCGGCCAGCACCAGCCCGAGCAGGAACACCGCCAGGAACCCGGAGCCGCCGACGAGGTCGGTCAACACGTACAACACGCCCGCGGCCGGCAGCGCGAGGACCGGCGCGCGCCGCAGCGCGGGGCCGAGCAGCCGGATCCCGAGCACGCCGAACGCGACCCCGACGACCATCTGCACCAAGAACTCGCGGCCGATCACCCAGCCGGTCGCGTCGTCGTGCGTGGCCAGCTCGATCATCCCCGCCATCAGCGCGATCCCGGCCGGGTCGTTGAACCCCGCCTCGCCCTCCAGGACCGTCCCGCTGCGGCCCTCGATCTCGCGCCCTCCGAGCACCGAGAACGTGACCGCCGGGTCGGTCGCCGCCAGCGCCGCGCCGATCAGCCCCGACATCGTCCAGTCGAGCCCGAGCCCGGCGTGGCAGAACAGCGCCAGCGCGCCCGCGGTCAGGAACGTCCCGATCAGCCCGATCGACAGGATCGGCGCCAGCGCGCCGCGGATCCGCGCCCAGCCGATGTCGATCCCGCCGTCGAACAGGATCACGACCAGCGCGACGATCGCCACCTGCTCGGCGGTGTGCACCGACACCAGGTCGTACAGCCTCGGGAAGGCGTCCGACGCCAGCGCGGCGGCGAGGAGGAAGAGCGCAGGCGCGGGAACCCTGATGGCGCGACGCTATCGCTCTCAGCGCGGCAGCGCGACGCCGGTCTCGTCGGTGACGATCGTCCGGGCGATCCAGTCGTGCAGGCCGCGGCGGTCGGCGTCGACCAAGATCATCAGGAAGCCGGCGAACAGCGGCAGCGCCGCGAGGGTGAGCGAGAAGAAGCGCAGCAGCGCGCGGCGGGGCTTCAGGCGCGAGCCGTCGCGGGTGCGGACGCAGATCCTCAGCATGCGGTCGCCCGGGGTCTGGCCGGTCGTCGTCCAGAACACCGTGAAGTAGCCGACCAGCCACAGGGTGTAGGCCCCGGCGCCGATCGCCAGCCCGATCGTCTTCAGCCAGCCCGGCAGGTCGATCACCGAGAAGGTCAGCGCCACGATCGCGGCGACGATCAGCGCCGCCGCGTTGATGATCGCCGCGTCGATCCCGAACGCGAGCGCGCGTGTCACGAGCCCGGCGTACGCGGGCCGTGGGCTCATGGCATCGCGGGAGCGGGACCCACGGGCCCGGCGCCCGCGGCGGGCCGGCGCAGGATCCGCTGCGCGGCACGCTCCAGCAGCGCGTCGGCGCGGCGCGAGCGTGCGCCGACCTCTTCGACGACCTGGTCGGCGAAGCCGTAGCCCTGGCGGCTGATCGCGTCGGTGACGGCGGGCGACGCGGCGACCTCCTCGACCACGTGCCACAGCTGCGCGCTGGCCAGCACGCGCGTGACCGCGGCGTCCAGCAGCTTGCTGTTCAGCAGCTGCTCGACGAGCCGGTCGGCGCCCGGGCTGTCCAGGACCCGTTCGGCGAAGCGCTCCATCGCCTCGCTGTCGACGATCCGCTCCAGCTCCGGCCCGGACAGCATCCGGTCGGCGATCTGCTCGACCACGCCATCGGCCAGCAGCTCGTCGACGATCCGCGCGGTCGCGGCTTCGACCACCGCGGTCCCCGCGCGACCCGCCGCGCCCACGGCCCGGCGCCCGACGCCGAGCGGATCGATCACGGTGACGAGAAGACCCATGCCCGCGAGTGTGCGCGCGCGGAGGGTGGCACCGCATCACCCGGTTCGGGCGAGACTCAGATCGTCGCCTAGGGCAGCGGCGCCGTCTGCAGCGCGCCGTCGCGCAGCCAGGTCACGGAGCCGGCCGGCACCGTGAGGGCCAGCGAGGAAGAGGCGATCGAGCTGCTGTCATCCACGGTCGCGATCGTCCCGAGCGGGTCGACGGTCCGGACGGTGTGGGTGCCGTCGGCGTGGGGGCCGCTGATCCAGGCCAGCGAGCCGGCGGGCGTGAGGACGGAGCGTTCGACGTCGGCGCTCGGGTCGCACGGGTAGTCCGGGTGGACGGGATCGAGGGCGTCGCCGGAAACGCGGCGCACCTCGCGGCGTGTCGTCAAGTTGTCGATGAAGAGCACGACCTGGCCGCAGGGGAACGACGCGGTCAAGGCGAAGCTCGCGTAGGAGCCCGCCAGGTGGACCGCGCTCGCCGTGGTCGCGTCGAGGCCGTCGTTCTCCTCGAGGAGCAGGAGCGGGCGGCCGCCGCCCGGGGTGCAGGCGTACAGGCCGGAGCCGACGAGCCGGAACGCCCGCGCGAGGCCGTCGGTCGCCACCGTGGTCCCGGATGCGCAGGAAGGCTGCGGGGTGACGCCGTTCTCACCGTGAAGGCGTCCGAGCGACACCTCGACGAGCCGTTCCTCCTCGTGCGCGAGCAGGCGCGGAGCGCGGGCGGTCTGCCGGAACGTCACGCGCTGCGCGGCCCGGGGCCGGAGGCGGACGGAGCGCGCGACGCCGAGCGGATCGTCCGGGGCGACGTCGAGCGCGAACGACAGCCGCCCGGAGCACTGCCGTGCCGTGCCGTCGCAGCGGATCGTCATCCGGAACTCGCGCTGGTCCGGGTGCCAGGTGACGTCGGTGAGCTTGAGCGCGTAGCGCTCGCGGAGGCTCGCCGGCGCGGAAGCCGGGGCCGCGGCGGTCAGCAGGAGCGTGAGCAGGGCAGGGAGCCACATCGGCCGCATCACCTGGTCCCAACGGGGCAGGCGGCGCGAAGTTGCACCGATGGAGCACTGGTGCGCCGGAATGTTGTCCAGACGTACAAAGACCGCCGTGCCCAGGAACGGCAGGGTTCTGCGCCGCATGATCCTGGCTGACAGCGTCACGGACAACCTCGGCTTCGCGGGGAGGCTTGGCGAAGATGTAGGCATCAACTCCGCCTGGGTGATGGTCGCCGCGATGATGGTGATGTTCATGCAGGCGGGGTTCGCGATGCTCGAGATCGGCTTCGTGCGCGGCAAGAACGCCGGCTCGGTCGTCGCCAAGATCCTCATCAACTTCGCGCTGGCGGCGCTGGGCTTCTGGGCGATCGGCTTCGCGCTCGCCTTCGGCGGGACCGGCTGGCTGCTCGGCGACCACGGCTGGTTCGTCGCGCACGCGTCGAGCTTCCCGCTCGCGTTTCCGTCGAGCCGGCACGGCGTCACCGCCGAGACCCTGTGGTTCTTCGAGTTCGTGTTCTGCGCGGTCGCGCTGGCGATCGTCTGGGGCACGACCCTGGAGCGCATCAAGTTCGGCGTGTACATCATCTTCGCGCTCGTCTTCTCGGCGCTGATCTACCCGGTCGTCGCGCACTGGATCTTCGGCGGCGGCTGGCTGGCGCACACGATCCACGTCCAGGACTTCGCGGGCTCGATCGTCGTCGACGTCTGCGGCGCGTCGGCCGCGCTGGCGATCCTGCTGCAACTTGGCCCGCGCCGTGGCAAGTACGCGTCCAACGGCGCGCCGCGCGCGATCCCCGGCCACAACATGCCGCTGTTCGGGCTCGGCGTGCTGATCCTGTGGCTCGGCTGGTTCGGCTTCAACCCGGGCTCGACGCTGAGCGCCCTCGACGGCCGCTTCCCCGAGATCGCGATGATCACCCAGCTGGCCGGCAGCGCGGGGGTGACGACCGCGATGATCATCATGTATTGGAAGACCAGGACCTTCGACATCGGCATGGCCGGCAACGGCGCGATCGCCGGCCTGGTCGCGATCACCGGCCCCGCGGGCTACGTCGAGCCGTGGGCCGCGCCGATCATCGGCGGCGTCGCGGGGATCCTGGTGGTCTACGGCGTGCTGTGGATCGACCAACATGTGGATGATCCCGTCGGAGCCCTTGCCGCGCATGGGCTGGCGGGCATCTGGGGCGCGCTGGCCTGCGGCCTGTTCGCCGTCCCGCGCCTCGCGCACCACAACCTGCCCGGCAGCCACGGAGGCCTGCTGACCACCGGCGACTTCACGCAGCTCGGCTCGCAGATCGTCGGCGTTGTGGTGGTCATCGCCTTCACGTTCACGGTGTCCTACGCCGTGTTCCTGGTGATCGGCAAGACCTACGGGTTGCGCGTCTCGGCCCAGGACGAGAACGCCGGCCTCGACATCTCCGAGCACGGCATGTACGGCTACCCGGAGCAGTTCATCCCCGCGCCGGAGCTCGTCGGCTACGGCGCGGTCCCGGCGGGCCTGCGCCTCGGGACCGGCCCGATGTCCGACCCCGAGGTCACGACGAGCTAGGCGCGGGAGGCGCGGCCGCCGTCGAGCCGCGCGCGAGCACACGTCGCGGATGGTGACGCGGCGGACGGTCGGCACGTCCGCGAGGTCGCGGATCCTGCGGCGCCGGTGGCCTAGCTGACCGCATGGTCAGGGGGCTGGGGGCCCGCGCGTGCGGCAGATGCGGTATCAAGTGCGGCCTTCCCGACCCCCCTGACCAAGGTCCCGAATGTCTGTCACCGTTGCACCCGGCTCGCGCCGCCCGCTGTTCGAAGACGTCCACGACGACTACCGCGAGAGCTTCCGCCGCTTCCTGCAGGCCGAGGTCGTCCCGCACCACGAGGAGTGGCAGGAGGCGCACATCGTCTCCCGCGACCTCTTCACGAAGGCGGCCGAGCACGGCTTCCTGGCCATGGCCGTCGAGGAGGAGTACGGCGGATCCGGCGTCGATGACTGGCGCTTCAACGCCGTCCTGGCCGAGGAGGCCGCCTACGCGGTCGTCGGCTCGTCCTGGATGGGCCCGAACGTCCACAACGACCTCGGCCTCCCGTACCTGCGCGCCGCCGCCAACGAGGAGCAGAAGCAGCGCTGGTTCCCGGGCGTCGCCTCCGGCGAGCAGATCCTCGCGCTGGCGATGACCGAGCCGGGCACCGGCTCCGACCTCGCCGGCATCGCCGCGCGCGCCAAGAAGGACGGCGACGACTACATCATCAACGGCGCCAAGACCTTCATCTCGAACGGCATCAACGCGGACCTCGTGGTGACCGCGGTCCGCACCGGCGACGACCCGCACCGCGGCCTCTCGATGTTCGTCATCGAGCGCGGCTTCGAGGGCTTCGAGCGCGGCAGGCAGATCCACAAGCGCGGCCAGCACGCCAACGACACGGCCGAGCTGTTCTTCAACGACTGCCGCGTCCCGGCCGAGAACCTCCTCGGCGAGGAGGGCACCGGCTTCGCGCAGCTGATGGCGCACCTGATCCCGGAGCGCCTCGGCCTCGCGGTGTCCTCGATGGCCGGCGCCGAGGCCGCGCTGGAGATGACGCTGACCTACGTCAGGGAGCGCAAGGCGTTCGGGCGGCCGATCGGCACGTTCCAGAACTCGCGCTTCGTGCTCGCCGAGCTGCAGACGAAGGTCGACATCACGCGCTGCTGGATGGACCGCACGATCCAGCGCTACGTCGACGGGACCTGCACGGTGCAGGAGGCCGCGATGGCGAAGTACTGGACGACCGACCTGCTGTCCGAGGTCTCCGACGCCTGCGTGCAGCTGTTCGGCGGCTACGGCTACACCACGGAGTACAGGATCTCCGAGATCTGGGCCGACGCGCGCGTCAACCGGATCTACGCGGGCACGAACGAGATCATGAAGGAGCTCGTCGGCCGCTCGATGGGCCTGTAGCGTTCGCGGGCGTGAGCCCGATCGTCAACGAGAGCGAGGCGCTCGCCGCCGCCGATGGGCTGGCGGCAGCGCTGCGCTCCGGTGCGGCCGAGCGCGATCGCGCGCCGGCCGGGACCGTGCCGTGGGACGCGCTGGAGCTGCTCGACGCGTCCGGGCTGTTGTCCATCACCTTGCCTGCGGATGTTGGTGGCCTCGACGCGGGGCCGGTGCTGCTGGCGCAGGTCGTCGCGCGGCTCGCCGCCGCCGACCCTGCGATCGCGCAGGTCCCGCAGGCGCACTTCCTGCTGCTCGACGTGCTGACCGTCTGGGGCGGGGAGGACGTGCGGGCGCGGCTGCGCGGCGAGGTCGCGGGCGGTGGCGTCCGGATCGGCAACGCGCTGGCCGAGCGGGGTGGGCAGCACGCCCAGGACCTCAAGACGAGGCTGGCGCGCGCGCCGGCCGACGGGCGCTGGCGGCTCGACGGTGCCAAGCACTACTGCACGGGCGCGCTGAGCGCGCGCTGGATCGGCGTGTCGGCGCTGGACGACGACGGCCGGCTCAAGCTGGTGTTCGTCGAGCGCGAGGCGCAAGGTGTAGGGGTCGAGACCGACTGGGACGTGATCGGCCAGCGCGCCACGGTGTCCGGGACCGTGACCTTCGAGGACGTTGTTGTAGAAGATGCTCTGGCGCTGGACTTCGCGCACGCGTTCGAGGTCCCGCAGCAGCTCGGCGCGCGGGCCCAGCTGGTCCATGCGGCGATCGAGGCGGGGATCGCGCGGGGCGCGTTGGACGACGCCCGCACGTACCTGATGGACAAGGCGCGCCCGTCGACCGAGGCGGTCCGGGCGGGCGCGGCGCGCGCGGTCGAGGACCCGCACGTCCTGCACCGCTACGGCCGCGCCGCCGTGGACGTGCGCGCCGCCGAGGCGCTGCTGCTCGACGCGGCGCGGGAGCTCGAGGACATCGGGTTGGTCCCGGCCGACGCGGAGGCCGCCGCACGCGGCTCGCTGGCCGTCGCGGCGGCGAAGGCGTTCGCCTCCGACGTCGCGGTCCGGGTGTCGAGCGAGCTGTTCGCGCTCTGCGGCACCAGCTCCGCGCAGGCCAAGTACGACCTCGACCGCCACTGGCGCAACGCCCGCACCCACTCGGTCCACGACCCGGCCGACTGGAAGTACCACCACTTGGGCGCCTACGAGCTGGCCGGCGTGCTGCCGCCGAACCACAGCCAGCTGTAGCGGGACCATCGTAAACCAAGGTGTTCATGAGCGGATACGATCAGCGCGTCGCTGGTCGACCGTCCTCCCCATGCCTTCGCCGATCTCATGATCTACATCGTTGACAGCTCTCTCTCCGAGGCCGATGGGGCGACCGCCAGGGCGTTCCTGGACACCGCTCGCGCCGACCTCGAGATCGCGCCGGTCTCGGAGCTCAGAACGGTCGAGAGCATCGTGGCGGTCGACTTCGACGCTGCCGACGCCGTGGTCTTCGTCAACCCTCCGCGCAGCGACCTGAAGGATGAGATCGAGGGGATGTTGCGCCGCGCGGCGAAGGCTGGCGCGGTCGTCCTTCCAGTGGCGCTGGACGCGGCGGGCCGGCGTCCTCCGGACGTGGTGGGCGATCGCCAGAGCTTCGACGTGGCCGACCACCATCGCCGGCGTGGGTTGACGGCGGATCAGGACGGGGTGGTGGCCCGGGCGTTCTCGCGTGAAGCGCTCAGCAAGATCCTGCCGACCTACACGAAGGACCACCTCCGGGTCTTCCTCTGCCATCGCCGCGAGGACGGCGAGGGGCTGGTGGCGAGCATCGGCGCGAGGCTGAACGACCGGCACGGGGGTCTCGTGTTCCGCGACCTCGTCGAAGTCCAGGCGGGGGAGCGGGCGCAGGAGCGCATCGATGAGGAACTCGCCCGGGCCGACGTGCTCGTCTTCTTCGACACACCCTTGGCCGGGGAGTCATGGTGGATCGCCAAGGAGCTGTCCGGCGCGCTGGGACGCAACATCCCGATCGTATGGGTCTACATCGAGAGCGAAAAGGAGCGCACACCGCTGCCGGTGGTGCCGGGAGTCCCCGAACCGCACGTGCGTGTCGCAGCTGAGGATCTCGATGACGAACGGCTCGGCCGTCTCGCGGACACGATCCTGGAGCAGGCCTTCGATCTCTCGCGCGCGCACGTGCGCGCGAGCTACGCCGCGATCCGGGCCCTGCAGGACTGGGCCGCGGAGCATCATGGCCGGGTCGAAGCGCTCGACGCGAGGTTGATGGTCTACGAGCTGACCCGCCCCGTGGTGGAGCGTCCGTATCCCACGCGGGCCGCCGTGGATGTTGTCCAGGTGTTCGCGCGGCATCCAACTGATGAGGACCTGGCCTCCCTCGAGCAGTACCTCACGAAAGAGGAGATGGGTCCGCACCGGCGCAACTGCCGTGCGTTCGACGCCGCGGTGCTGTTGGACCCGACGGCCACCGGGCATCGGGTGGTCGGCGACTGGTCGGTCGTGGAGCATCCGGAGCGGTTCTTGGCGACGCTGCGGGTCGGGCATCCCACGAAGCGTCCGGCGTCGGCACCGGCGCCCCGGTTGCTCATACTCGGCGCGTTCCCGAGCGGGGACCTCGGCGCATTCGAAGTGACGACCGCGATCCAGGTGCTGACCACCACCTGGCTCGATCTGGGAGGCGCGCTGGTCTTCGGCGGACACCCGACCTTCACGCCGCTGATCCTGGAAGCGGCTCGTCTCTCGGAATCGGGACACGGACTGGAGCACGTCACCATGTTCCAGTCCAAGTGGTACAGCTCGCCCGCGGTGCTCGAGGACCTCGAGTCGAAGGTGACCGTGCGAGCCATCAACGAGGGGCATGACCGAGCCACGTCCCTCACCGCCATGCGGATGGCGATGATCCACCACGGCAGCGCGGATGCGGTCGTGGCCGTCGGTGGCAGAACAGCGGAAGGCGGCAAGCACGTGCCGGGCATCGACGAGGAGATCGGCCTGGCCCGCGCCGCCCGGCTGCCGGTCCATCTCCTCGGCGCAACGGGCGGGCGTGCTGCCGAGCTCGTCCAGAGGGCGCGGATGGAGAGGGTGCCGTTCGAGACCTTGGGCAACCACCTCAACGGAGAGGCGAACCAGCAACTGGCCGACGGCGACGACTACGCCGCGATGGCGCGCATGATCTGGCAGTCGGTCGCGGACAACGCGAACGGGGCCTGATCAGGCGCAGGACCATCGGGACGCTCCAGATCAGGAAGCGTCATCGGGATGGGGTGGTCCTGCCGGTCCGCTCAGCCGCAGTGGTGTCGCCTCATGATGAGCGGATCGGTCGCGGAGGCGAGCAGCCGCGTGGCAGCGACGCTGCCGGCGAGACGCCGGAACCGCTGAAGCGCGTTGTCCCGGCTGCGAGCCGTACACGCCGACGAGACCGCTTCGAGCGCTGCGATGAGACGCCTCGTCGTCGTCGTGCCCAGCGGGGCGAGCAGGTTGGGCACGATCGTCTGGAGATCCGTGAGGGTCAGCTTCCGCCGTGTCGCACGGCGACTGCTGACGCCGGACGTCGTCCAGACCTGCCCGACGTGCAGGTCGCCGCTGAAGGTCGGGAGCGCGCCGAAGCGCGTTGATAGCGCCGCCGCGTCGATGCCGGCCTCCTGGACGGAAGCGACGCTCCCGCTCGGCATGCCGCTGCCCACCCGCATGGCGGCCAGGACCGGTCCAGATACCGACGACGGGAGGCGCTCGTCGACGCCCGCGCTCTTCAGCGCCTGCTCCAGCTTGCGCCCTGCGGCGGCTGCGTCGCGCTGCGCGTCGGCGAGGTTCCCTTCGCCGAGGAGCACCATCGCCTCTTGGAGCGCGGCGTCGTTCTTCCTGCCGTCGACCAGCGCGGTGGCGAGGCGGTTGCGGGCCACGGTCAGATCGAGCGACGCGGCCCCGAAGGTCGCGGCTGCGGTGGCGAGACCGTTGGCGGCGGTGACCAGTCCGGTGCAATGCTTGTCGGACCGGCATGACCCGTTTGCCGCCGCGAGGCTCCTGGACGTCTTGAACACGTAGGCGTCGTTCGTATGCGGGTCAGGGCGAAGGTCGGCCTGGGCGACCGCGAAGCCCATCACCCCGTTGTCGCACAGGGCATCGCCGGAGCGCCGCACGGCCGTGGCGGCCGATGCGCCGCTGCGGCGACGGACGGATGCGTTCACGCTCGCCCAGGCACCCGGGGCTGAGGTCCCGGCTGCGCATCCGGCGGCGATCGCCCGTGTCGCCATCTCCGCTGTCCTAGCACGGTCCTGTGCGTTTGCGCCCGGTACCTCAGGGACGCAGGCGCCGGCGCGCGTCGGGCAGAAGTCGGCGCTGTCAGGCGTTCCATCGTGATCTGCGTCCGCCGACGACTGGGCGGAGACGCTGACATCGAACGGCCCGAGCGGGCCGGCGGTGACGCAGTTGCCCACGCCGTCACAGACCTCGTGCGTGCCCGTCATGGCTCCGTGGTCGCTCTTCCCGGAACCGACCGCCGTAGTCAGCTCGAACGTCGCGTCGCTCGTGTTCGCCAGCCCGGCACCACCATCGCTGGCGTGGCACGTGACGTGGACGTTCGTCGTGCTCGGCCTCGGAGCCGATGAGCAGTCGATCGTCGGCGGACGACGGTCGACGCGTGCGCTCAGGGGGCCAGCGCTGCGGCAGTTGCCGACGGCATCGCAGACCGCCCGAGAGCTCGTCACCGCGGCAGCGCTTTCGACACCCGCAGCGGCGGACGTCGTGAGGACCAGGCTGCTCGGCGTGTCCGGCGACAGGCCGGCTCCCCCGTCCCTCGGGGTGCAGACGATCGAGACGTCGGAGGCTGACCAGACATCGCTGGGCGCAGCGCACGCTGCATTGGGTGCTTGGCGATCGACCTTCAGGTGCGTGATCGGTCCTGCCGTCGCGCAGTTGCCGGCAACGTCGCAGATGCTCTTGGTGTCGGTCGCCGCGGAGGCCGACTCGGACCCGGCAGGGACGTTGGTGTGGAGCACGAAGCTCGCCTCTGCAGGCTGGGCGAGCCCGGACCCGCCGTCCTCCGCAGTGCACGGCACCGAGACGTCGTCGGCGTGCCAGTCGGAGTCGTGCGCAGCGCACACGATGTGCGGCGCGACGACATCGACGTGGTCGGAGACCCGGACGATGACCGAAGCGTCGTCCGTCACCGCCGGGACGTCAAAGGACACCCGTGGGTTCGCGGGTCCGGCGGCGAGCTCGGCCCTACCGGCGTCGCTGGGAAAGACCAGCACGTCCACTTCGCCATCGTCATCGGTCGTCACCTCCGACGATCCGGAGGTCGCGGCGGAGGTCGTCCTGATCCCAGGTGCGACCTGCTGGACCGCGACCGGGAGCTGGAGACCCGTGAGCCTCGCGCCGGCCAGAGGCTGGTTGTCCGCCCCGAGGACCTTGATGCGGAGGTGATGCACCGGTGGCAGAGCGAGCGACACGTCGCGGTCTGTCTGAACACTGGTCGCCGACGACGGGAGCGACCACTGCGCGGGCAGACCTGTCGGTGCGACCGTCGGCGCGCTGAGCTGCAGCTGGTACACACCCGGCGTGAGCGCTGCGGCGAACGCGCCATCTGACCCCGTGCTGACGGCGGTGGCGTCCGGCCCCGCCAGCTCGGCGCGCACGTCGCGAACCGGAGCACCGCCGCTGGTCGTGACCCTGCCGTTGAGCTTGACGCGCGTCAAGCCATCGGCCCGCACGGTGATTCGGGTGTCGTGGGTGATCGAGGGAACCTCGAACCGCGTTGTCGGGTTGTGGTCTCCCGCGGCGATCTCAGCCGCCGTCGGCGTGCTGGTGAACGCCTGGAAGCTGACGGTGCCGTCTGACCCGGTGACCACCGTCCCAGGGCCTGAACGCGCGGCGGCCGCGGACCGGACCCCGGGCGCCACGTCGTAGGCGGCGACGGGAAGGGACAGCCCTGTGACACGCGCGCCGGCGAGCGGATGATCGTCCTCGTCGTGGACCGCGAGCGTGACGGTGTGCACGGCGGGCAAGCCGATGTCGAACGTACGATCGAGCTGGATGCTCGTCGTCTCCAGCGGGAGCGACCACTGCTGCGGAAGCCCGATGCCGCCATCGCTACCCGTGACCGTGAGCTGGTAGGCGCCGGGCGAGACGGAGGCCGAGTAGGTGCCGTCTCGCGCGGTCTGCTGCTGCGAATGTTCAGGGCCGTCGATCGTCACCGACGAGCCTGCGAGCTCACGGCCTCCGGACAGGCGCACCGTTCCGGCGACGTGCACGCGCGAGGCGCCGCCGGCGCGGACGGTGAGCGTCGTGTCGGCGGCGACCGACGGGATCTGGAAGAGCGTGAGCGGGTTGTCGGCGCTCGCCTCGACCTGCGCGGGCGCGGGCGTGCTTGCGAAGACCGAGATCGTGGAGCGGCCGGCGGAGTCGGTGCGCGCGCTCGCCGGGCCCGATTGCGAGGACGAGGCCGTGAACATCCCCGGCGCCAGCTCGACGCGCGCCACCGGGAGTGATAGGCCGGTCACCTGCGCTCCGGCGAGGGGGGTGTCGTCGGCCTTGAGGACGGCGAGCGTGAGCGCTCGACCCGCGGGAAGCGTCAGCGGCAACGTGGTGTTGCCGGTGATGGGGAACGCTGCGACGTCCAGCCTCCAGCTCGTCGGCATCCCCGGCTGCGTCGTCGTGCCGGAGGCGAGCTTCAAGGCGTACGTCCCTGGCGACACGGCGGCAGCAAACGATCCGTCGTCGGCCGTCGTGACCGTTGCGTCCGTGTCGCCCGACAGCGTGATCCTGACGCCGCCGAGCGGCGTGCCATCCGCCGCACGGGCGGTCCCGTCGACGCGAAGGGCGTTGTTGGGGGTCAACACGACGTCGGCGCGGAACGCTCGGGCGACGGTGACGTCGTGCTGCGTGAGGGGTGCGTACAGGCTCGCTTCGGTCGGCGAGAACCGGACGTCGTAGGTGCCGTCGACGACCGGCACGACGTAGTTGCCCGATGCGTCGGTGGTGGTGCTGGCGACCGTCGTCCCGTCCTGGCGCACGTCGACACGGACCCCGCTCAGCGGGAGCGTGGTGCCGAGGAGCGAGCGGCCCGTGACACGCCCGCTGACGCCGCGCGGAAGATCGGGCGGCGCGCTGCCGGGATCGGGATCGAGGTCGTCGTCCGTGAAGCGGACGGAGAGATCTCGATCTCCGTCGATGGCAGGGATCGACACCGACTTCGCCAGGAACCGGCCGCCCAGCGGTTGGATGCGGGTGGTGGTTGGGGTGGTGGTGAAGGTGCGGTAGGTGGCGGTGCCGTCGGGGTTGGTGGTTTTGGTGGCGGCGGAGTAGCCG